>DAIDAS010000036.1 GCA_027310505.1 bacterium | reverse complement strand
CGCTGATCGATGCCGGCATCCGTTCCTTCAAGATCGAAGGGCGGTACAAGGATCTGTCTTACGTTAAAAATGCCACGGCACATTACCGCGTGCTGCTGGACGAGATTCTTGAAGACCGGCCCGAACTGGCTCGCGCTTCATCCGGCCGGTGCAGCTTCACCTTCACCCCGCAGCCTGAAAAAACCTTCAACCGCAGCGCCACCGATTATTTCGTCAATGGCCGCAAGGCCGATATCGGGGCGTTTGACACCCCGAAATTTGCCGGTGAAGAAGTGGGGCAGGTGACCAAGCTCGGCAAGGATTTCGTCGAAGTTGAAACCGAGGTCGAATTGCACAACGGCGATGGCATCAGCTTCTTCGACAGCCACAAGGATCTGGTCGGACTGCGCATCAACACCGTCGATGGCCGTCGCCTGTACCCTAACGAAATGCCGCCGGACCTGCGCCGCGGCATGATGCTCTACCGCAACCGCGATCATGCCTTCATGCGCCTGCTGGAAAAACCCTCAGCCGAACGCCTTGTGCGTGTGGGGATGGCATTCGTCGAGCACGACCGGGGCTTCGCGCTGACGCTGACGGATGAGGATGGCTGCATCGCCAGCGTTGATCTGGATCAGGAAAAACAGCCGGCGCAAAACGCCGAGCGAGCCGAAGCGCAGCTGCTAGAAAACCTGGGCAAGCTGGGTAATACCGATTTTATTGCCGGCGATATCAAGGTGCGCTGGACGCAACCCTGGTTCATACCGGCTTCCAGCATCAATGCGTTACGTCGCGAAGCCGTGGGGAAATTGCAAATCGCCCGTGCCGCAACTTACCGGCGTCCGCCGCGCCGCGCCCCGGCAGAACCTCCGGCCATATATCCGGAAGACACCCTGAGCTACCTCGCCAATGTCTACAACCACAAGGCGCGGGAGTTCTATGAAAAACATGGGGTCAAGGCGATCGAGGCGGCCTACGAGGCCAATGAAGAGCTGGGCGAAGTCTCGCTGATGATTACCAAGCACTGCCTGCGCTTCAGCTACGCGATGTGCCCGAAAGAGGCCAAAGGGGTCATCGGCGTGCAAGGAACCATTACCGCCGAGCCGATGACGCTGATCAACGGTAAGGAAAAACTCACGCTCCGGTTCGACTGCAAGAAGTGCGAGATGCACGTGATGGGTAAAATCCGGAAGTCAGTGCTGCAAATGCCGCAACCGCAGCCCGTGCAGTTTCACGCCAAGCGGCCGGCCTGAGTCAGGATCAGTAATCTGCGCTGTGGCCGGTGGAGTATCCGGCTGGCAGATCGCTCTGGTACTCGCCGCATTCCTTGCAGTAATGGTCTTCAAGGGTTGGGCAAAAAATCAGGTTGGAACTGTTGCAGAAGCGGCATGCCATGCTCTGCGTCGAGGAAGGCTTGTGATGCGTTTCATGGTGCGCGGTCGCCACCTTTGCGCTACCCAGACCGTATTTATTGTCCATGAAAACCTCCATCGTCGGTTATTACACAAACAAATACCTGAATGAAACTGTACACCTTTTTTAAAACAAATTTAAGGTGCCGGATTCATGTATTTCAGATGCAGCCCTTCGATTTCCTTCAATATTTCATCTGACAGCGGTTTTTCCCAAGCATTCAGATTCTCGGATAACTGCTCCAGGCTAGTGGCGCCGACGATGGTGCTGCTGACGAACCAGCGGTGCATCACGAACGAGAGCGCCAATTGGGCAGCACTCATGCCATGACGGTGGGCGATCTCTGCGTAAGCGGCTGTTGCCGGTTGCACATTAGGCTTATCGTAGCGCTGGGCGAAGCCCTTGAACAGCGTGACGCGCCCCTGTGCCTGCGGGTCGGCCAGGTATTTGCCGGTAAGGTGGCCGAATGCCAGCGGCGAATAGGCCAGCAGGCTGACTTTTTCGCGATAGGCGATTTCTGCGAGGCCAAATTCGAAACCGCGATTGATCAGGTTGTAACAATTCTGGATGGAGGCAATGCGCGGCAGGTTGTGTTGTTCCGAGAGCCGCAAGAATTCCATCACGCCCCATGGCTGCTCGTTGGAAAGCCCTACGTAGCGCACCTTGCCTTCCTGCACCAGCTCAGACAGGGCTTCCAGTTGCTCGCGGATCGGCACCCATTCTTTTTCCTGCGACGGGTCGAACTGGTATTGGCCGAACATGGGCACGTTGCGCTCCGGCCAGTGCAACTGGTAGAGGTCGATGTAATCGGTCTGCAGGCGGTTTAACGAGCCTTCGATGGCGGCACGGAAGTTGGCGCGATCCAGCGCCTTCGGGCCGCCGCGGATCCACGTCATGTTGCGGCGAGGGCCTGCGATCTTGGTGGCGAGGATAATCTGGTCGCGCGGCTTGTTCTTCAGCCAGTTGCCGACGATGCTTTCGGTGCGGGTAACGGTTTCGGCGCGCGGCGGCACCGGATACATCTCGGCGGTATCGATGAAGTTGATGCCGCGCTGAAATGCATAATCCAGCTGGGCGTGCGCCTCGGCTTCGGTATTCTGCTGGCCGAAGGTCATGGTGCCGAGGCAGATGGCCGATACGTTGAGGTCGCTGTTGCCCAGATTGCGGTATTCCATGTGCGGTCAGTCCTGAAATGTCCCGTCAAGATAAAGCCATTGCTTGCCGTCCCGCACGAACCGGCTGGTTTCATGCAGGCGGTGCGCGCGCCCGTTTACCTTGTATCGTGCCACAAATTCGACCGTCGCGTGGTCGTCGGATTCAAGTTGATACCCTTTCACCTCGAGGCCGATCCATTGCGTGTTGTCTCCGGCAAGATCGAGTGAATCTGGGCGGGTGTCTGGATGCCAGGTCGCCAGCAGATAGGGTTCCAGCTTCAGCACATAGGCCGTGTAGCGGGACCGCATCAGCGCCTCGGCATCGGGTGCCGGCTGGCCAAGATGGCAGGGCTCGCAGCAGGTGGCGTATGATGCGCCGCCGCAAGGGCAGGTCTTAGTCGTTGTGCCCGGGTTCTTCATCGGCTTCCGGCTCCTCGACCGGTTGGGCTGTCGCCAGCATCTCGCGCCGGGTGTCGGGCGTTTCGAGGCTGATGCGCCCCAGCGCGCCGGAGCGGTAATCGGTCAGCAGCGTCATGGCGGCTTTTTCCAGGTCCAGGTCGCCGCCTTTCAGGCGATAGCCGCGACGCTGGGCGACGGCTTCGATCACATCCACGCCATCCATGCCTTCAACCGCGAATTTATAGCGTTCGGTGAGCAGTTTTGGGTAGCGTGCCAGCAGCAACCCGCCCAGAAAGGTCGCGACTTCTTCATCAATGACGGCATTGCGGCCGATGGCGTGGCTGGCGGCGAGCATGAACCCGTCGGAATCGTATTTGATTTTGGGCCACATCATGCCGGGAGTGTCGATGATGCTGGCCTTGTCGTTGAGGTCGATGCGCATCTGGCTCTTGGTCACGGCCGGTTCGTCCCCGACCTTGGCCACGCGGCGGTTGAGCAGGGCGTTCATCAGGGT
>DAIDAS010000162.1 GCA_027310505.1 bacterium | reverse complement strand
ACGCACACCACCGCCAGCACCAGCGGCAGGTCGATGTGGGACAGGCCGTGCACGTGGAGGCCGGTGCCGATGCTCCAGTTAGCCAGGCTGGGGAACAGCAGGCCGAACATCCCCGCCGCAGTATAAGCGGCGCCGCCCCACAGCAGGGTGCGCGCGGCCGTTGTCAGCGCCACCGCACGGATCGCCTGGGGAGAAAGCTTGCGGCTGGCTGCCATACGACCGAACAAGGCACCCGCCACGGCTTGCACGATCAGGGTACCCAGCCCGAATAGGGCGCCGGGTAACCAGCACCAAGTGGCACTGGGCATGGCGGGGGCCAGGGTGGTGTAGAGAATGAGGGCAAAGGCACCCATGCCCCAGCCGGCGACAAAGCCGTGTAGCGCCGGCATCCAGCCGGTCATGCGCGTCCAGCGCAAGGTTTCTGAGGTGTCCTCCAAACGATCTTCATGGCACTCACCGATCAGGTGTAGGTGTACGGCACGACGCTGGCGCAACATCAGCCAGCCGCCAGCGGCCATCAACAAACCGATGGGCACGAACAGGGCTTGGTTCAGCCAGTCCGTCTGCATCCAGTGCGACAGCCCCAGCCAGGCCAATTCGCTGGCGATCGCGCGCTGTATGGTGAAAGTCAGTGAGAACAGCAGCCCGGCACGCAGACCTTTACGGGTGGAGTAGCCGCCGACCGCATAGCTGAAGGTGATGGGCCAGGTATGCTCGTCCGGCACCATGCCGTGAACAAGAACCAGTAGTAATGCGGTGACCAGCGCGGCAGCAACGCCGGGGTGGGTGGGGTTCCACAGATCGATGAATTCCATGATGCGCGTCAGTTCAGTCTGGCAAGGCGGGTAAGTGACAAGCCGCTGGCTCCTCGTGGCTGCACAGCATATCCTGCGCGTTGAATTCACCATATAATAAATGATGTTGTCAAGTGCCGGCGGTGTAGGTATCTCGGAGGGCAGCATCCTGCTACGATACTGCGGCTGGCCTGTGCCCCATCAGCGATGATGCACACAAATGCGCGCAGGTTGGCACGCGTGGCTAAATTTCACCCATTCAGTCAGACCAGAAGGAGATTGACCATGAAATTTTTCAAAGCCAGTCCTTCGGTGCGCTTGTTTTTGCTCGTCGTGGGTTCCGTTATCTGGGGCGGGATCGCCCTTACCGGATTCCATGTCGTGCATTGGCTGCTTTACGTTCCGGCAGTGTTTCTCGTCTTCGCGGCGGTGACCGGGTTTTGTCCGGGGATGATGATTACGCGCTGGCTCATGCGAGAAAATATCGCCGATTAAGTAAAACAGCACCGGAGCCCGCTCAAAACCGGTGGCTAATTCCCAGGGCCAGCGACCACGGCGCCGTCAATTGCCCTGACCCCGGATCGGCGGGATCGGTGTTGACGTATTGCCTCAGCGCGATTTGCAGTACGCCATACACTTGCGTTCGCGGCGTGAGCGCATAGCTGAGGCCGGGGCTCAAGCTCAAGGTATACCCGCCCGATGCGATATTCGCATTGCTTCCGCTGTCACGCTCCCGGTGCTGCGCGTTAAACTGCAACAACCCGTCCAGGGAAGGCGTAATCGCGTAGTGCATCCCCAAATCGGCATTCAGTTCTCTCCCCGGCCGGTAATGGTTGCGAATGGTTATTGCAGATTGCATCTGCCCGCTGGCAAACCACCCCCAATGCGCATCCGGCAGATTGCGAAAATAGTAGGCGCCGAGAATCGCGTCCGTGCTGCCGGTTCCCGGCTGACTGGAACGCTCCAGCACATAG
>DAIDAS010000161.1 GCA_027310505.1 bacterium | reverse complement strand
GCGCACACCATCCGGTCGGGCGCGTTGATGGAGATTGCTGCGATGGCATAGGCCCCCACCAGTTCGGCGATGGCGCGGCGCATGGCGGCAAACAGGTTCTGCTCCTGTTTGAAATGGTGGTGGATCAGATGCGCGATGACTTCGGTGTCGGTCTGGGATTCGAAAACGTAACCCAGTGCCTTCAGGCGCTTGCGTTGTTCCTCATGATTTTCGATGATGCCGTTGTGTACCACGGCGATTTCGCCGCAGGAAACATGCGGGTGGGCGTTGGACTCGGTCACGCCGCCATGCGTGGCCCAGCGCGTGTGGCCAATGCCAATGAAACCGCTCAATCCGGCCTCGTCGGCTTTCTGGTGCAGCCCGGCCACGCGTCCGACCGCGCGGACGCGCTGGATGCCTTGGTTCAACACCGCGATCCCGGCAGAGTCATAGCCACGATACTCGAGTCGGCTCAGGCCCTCGATCAGGATGGGGACGATATTTCTTGAGGCGACTGCCCCGACAATTCCGCACATAGGATTAACCCTTTTTCTTTTCCGGCCGTTTCCAGCCCGCTATCGTAATCTGTTTGCCGCGCGACAGGGTCAGCGCATCGGGCGGCGCGTTTCTGGTGATAGTCGACCCGGCCCCGATCGTGGCACCTGCCTCGACCGTCACCGGTGCCACCAGTTGCGTGTCCGAGCCGATGAAGGCGCGGTCGCCGATGATGGTGCGATGTTTGTTCACGCCATCGTAATTGCAGGTGATGGTGCCGGCGCCGATGTTCACGTCCCGGCCGACCGTGCTGTCGCCGACATAGCTGAGATGGTTGATCTTGCTGCCGATACCGACCTGGCTGTTCTTGATTTCGACGAAATTGCCGATATGCGCTTCTGCGCTCAGTTCGGTGCCAGGACGCAGCCGTGCATAGGGGCCGATGCGGTTGCGATCGCCCACGCTGGCGCCGTCGATATGGGAATAGGGCGCGACGATGGTACCGTTGCCCAGCGCGGCGTTGCGGATGATGCAGTAAGCGCCGACGTTGACGTCGTCGCCGATGTCGACCGTGCCTTCGAAGATGCAGCCGACGTCGATTGTCACGTCGCGGCCAGTGGTGAGGTGGCCGCGCACATCCAGCCGGTCGGGGTCGCGTAGGGTCACGCCGGCCTGCAACAGCCTGGCGGCTTCGGCCTTCTGGAACTGACGCTCGACGTCAGCCAGGTCACGCTTGGAGTTGATGCCCGCGACTTCCCATTCGTCACGGGTCTGCTCGCTCACCACGCCGACGCCGTCTTCCACGGCCATCGCGATGATGTCGGTAAGATAGTATTCGGCCTGATTGTTCTCGTTGCGCAATCGGGATAGCCATTGCGTGAGACGTGCGGTTGGCATCGCCATGATGCCGGTGTTGACTTCCCTGATCTGGCGTTGCTCGTCACTGGCGTCCTTCTGCTCCACGATCGCCTGCACCCGGCCGTCGTAGCTGCGCAGGATGCGCCCGTAACCGGTCGGGTCCTGCTTCTCTACTGTCAGCAGCGCCAGGTGCTTTTCGGCATGCTTCAGCAATGATCTGCAGGTTTGCGCCTTTAACAGTGGCACGTCACCCAGCAGCACCAGCGTAATGCTGTCGGTATCCAGCAACGGCATGGCTTGCTGCACGGCATGCCCTGTGCCCAGTTGTTCGGCCTGCCTTACCCATTCGATGTCGGGCCTCGCGATCGCTTCGCGCACTTTCTCACCACCGAAGCCATACACCGTTACGGTCCTGTCAGGATCGAGCTGCTCGGCACAGGCAATGACATGGGAGAGAATCGGACGTCCTGCCACTTCGTGCAGGACCTTGGGCAAATCGGAATGCATGCGCGTCCCCTTGCCGGCGGCAAGGATGACCACATTGAGTTTGTGATTAGACATAGCGCGTAAGTATAAAGAGCTTGTCCCTGTTTTTCGAGTGGCAAACTTCCTCGGGACTATTGACGGGTTCCAGTCTTGAAATTCGATTGCCGCAGACGTTGCGCCATCTCGCGCAAGAATGACATGGCAACCGTCGGTTCTTCACGCAACAAGGTTTCAAAATTCTCGGCACTGATCGACAGTATTTCGGCTTTTTTCGATTGCACGACGGCATCCGCCGTACGATTTGCATTGGCCAGCACGGCCATCTCCCCGAAGTACTCCCCCGCCGAGAGTTTGCGGATCACGTTGCCCTGATGGTAAACCGTGACCTCGCCCGACACGAGGTAATACATTTCTTTCCCCAGGTCGCCCTCACGAAAGACGTACTCTCCCTGCATGAACGTCATGCCGAAGTTTCTCATCAGCTTGTCCAGATAGCCGATGTGCGTTTGCGGCGTGTTGCCAAACAGGCCCCGCAGCAGCAGCACTTCTTTCTTGCGCAGCGTGGCGATCAGCTCGGTCCCGAGCAAAAATACCGCAAAGCTGTAATACAGCCAGCCGATGGAAATGAACATGTTCTTCATGCCGCCGAAGATGGTGCCGTAAGACTGATTGACCAGCAGGAACAAGCTGAATGCAGGCCGCATCGCGATCCACAGTCCGGCGGTGACGATCGAGCCGATCAGAATGTGCCTGAGCGCAACCCGTACCGGAAAGAAGGCGCGGTAAAACGCCGCGATCATCAGGGTGCTCAGCAATAACGAAGTGAGTGAGTTGATGGCGCCGGTAAACGGCGAAAAGGGCTGCAGGAACCTGACGACCTTCTCCAGCATCACCCCGCTGAAAGTGAACAGAAAAAACAGCATGAGCATGCCCAGTACCGCCAAGGCATCCTTGACTGTCCTGCGGACGAACGACGGGGTTTCGGTGGTGGAGGCAATGGCGTGGAAAGAAGTGCGGAGTGCCCCGGCCAGGGGGGTCACAGCCCAGAACAGTGCGAACATGCCGAACACGCCCCACACCGCCTTGTGTTTCGAAATGTTGTACACCTCGATCATGATGCGGTGGCTGAATTTGGGCACCAGGTTGCTGGTCAGGATAGCCAGCTTGACGATGGCGTAGTTGGAAGAAATGACCAGGTGACTGAGCAGAAAGAATATCAGCAACGCCATCGGGATCAGCGCAAACATGGCATAAAACGACAGCGATGCAGACAGGGTGAGCCCGTTGTGCTGGCGGAATGCGCCCAGGGTTTCGCGCAAGACGAACAGCGGCGTGCTGTAGCGGTGCCGATCAAGTGCCTGCTTGGGCTGTACGATGGCCGGATGTTGTTGCAGCCGCCGCAGTTTCTGAAACCGCAGCATCATTCCAGCAGGCCCAGCTTTTTCGCCAGCCAGCGCGTGGTGGTGGCCTGCAGCAAAATGGTGGCCAAGATGGCGATGAACGTAATCGAGGCAATCATGGGGGCGCCGGGTGCTTTCATCCCGACCAGCAGACCCGCAAGCGCCCCCGGAATCACCCCGGTTTCGCGCGTCCAGCACATGAACAGCAATTCATTCGTTTTCCATTGGGCGCGTCGGTCCGGTAATGCGCACAGGAATACGGTCAAAGGCCGGGCGACCAGCATGAATACCGCGACGATGCCGATGCCGCCGACCAGGTAACGCTGGATCAATGCAAAATCGACCTGCGAGCCAAGCAGGATGAAAATGAACATGCGCATGATCAACGACGTCGTCAGGATGTATTCGTCCAGCTTGGCGGCCTCTTCCTGCGGCATGGCGAAGCCGAAGCGTTCCTTGTTGCCCAGCACGATACCGAACACGAATACCGCCATGAACCCGCTGGCATGCAGTCCGTCGGCGCCGAGATAGGCGCCCAGCACGGCCATCAGCGTCACCACCGGCGCATACTCCGCCAGGAAATCATACTTCTCATGCGCGATCAGCAGGGCTGCCAGGTAACCCAGTATGCCGCCAGCTGCGATGCCAAGCAAAGATTGCTGCGCCAGATCGTGCAGTGCGTGCGGGATGGAGAACTCCCCTTGCCCCAAGGCTACGGCCAGCACGGTGAAAGTGAGGATGGCTCCCATGGCGTCATTGAACGCCGACTCGCTCAATACCGTTTGCGCCACGCGCTCACGAATGCGGATCTGCTTGAATACCGGCACCAGCGTTGCCGGATCGGTCGAAGCAATGACCGACCCCAGCAGCAGCGCCACGATGAACGGGATACCCAGGAAATAATAAGCCGCCACGGCTGTTACCCCGGCGGTGACCAGCACGCCGAGGGTGGCAATGGTCGTGATCGTTACCCAGACTTCTTTCAGTACATTCAATCGCAGCGTGGCGCCGCCGTCGAACAGAATGTAACAGGAGCCAAAAATCAGGATCAGCTGATTAATGGCGGAGTCCGGTGCAATGTCGACCAGTCCCGCGCATTGCGGCCCCAGCAGGATGCCGATGACGAGAAATGCGGCCACATCGGGAACCCGAAGCTTTTGTGCGGCGAATCCGGAGATCGTGCCGGCGGCCAGAATGATGCCAAAACTGGCGAGCAGATGTTTTGCGAGCTCGATCGCGGAGGATGCTTCCATAATCAGCAATGCTTCTTGAATGATTCGGTGGCGGCTACCAGCGCCGTGGCGATACCCGGTTCCATGGCCGAATGGCCGGCATCGGGGATGACGACGTATTCCGCCTCCGGCCATGCCTGGTGCAATTCGTCCGCAGTCGTTGGCGGGCACACCATGTCGTATCGCCCCTGAATAATGATGGCGGGAACCTGGCGGAAGCGATCGACCTGTTCCAGCAATGGGGTGCTCTCCAGAAAACCAAGGTTGATCAGATAGTGCAGTTGTACCCGGGCACGAGCTAGCGTCAGGGCATCATCTTGCACAACATTGGAA
>DAIDAS010000002.1 GCA_027310505.1 bacterium | reverse complement strand
ACAGGTGCCTTGCCGCAGGCATGGATGATTACATTCCCAAGCCCATTATCATCGGGCGATTGAAGGAAGTGCTCGACACCTGGATGGCACATCCTGGTTCAAACCCGTAACATATCAATATATCAATCGCAGTGCGCCCTTAAGCGAACCAGCGGGGCCACCATTCCGGTAGCGGAATGACTGTGCGTGCCCATTCCAGTGAAGACTGGTCCGGGTTCTGTCGTCTCTTCCCACGCAAATTTCCAATGATACAAATTGTTACAAATTCGTCTGAATTTGAAAAATCCTGGATACATGTCTCTGATTAAATGACCGATATAAATTTTTAGTCCAGAGTTGTCGTGGAACAGGAGGGTATTGATCATGAAAAAGCCGATAGGGAAAGATTTCGAAAAATTATGGGTTCTGATCATGGCCTTGGCCATGCTTGCCATCATTGTCGCCTTGCCAATCCCGGCGCATGCCGAATGTGGCCACGGTCATTGGGACAAGGCCAGGCAAGCGGAAGTTTTCGATCAACGCATGAAGACTCTGCATGACGTGCTCAAGTTATCGGATTCTCAAGAGGGCGCATGGCATGATTTCATCGGGAACTTGAAGCCTGGTGAACGGCCCTTGAGGATGGAGCGATCGGAATTATCGAAACTGCCAACTCCGGAACGTCTTGACCGGATGCTGTCCATGATGAAGGAAAGGCTGCAAAATATGGAATCCCATACGCAAGCCGTCAAGTCTTTCTATGCGCAGCTCACGGCCCAGCAGCAAAAGATTTTTGATGAGAAATTCCGCCCTTATGGGGGTGATCATGAAAAGCGGTGACCTGCTCGTCTTTCATCGCAGATGCGCGGATTGTGCCAAGAGAGAAGTGGTACTCAAGTGAGCGGCCTTAAAGCAGACGAACAAAAAACGCATGTTTTGATTGTCGATGATGACAACGACATCAGGCTGTTGCTTTCGGAGTTTCTTGAGGGGAACGGACTGTGCGTTTCCCAGGCGGCTGATGGCAATGCCATGCGGGAGTGTCTCGCTTCCCGGCACATCGACCTGATAGTGCTTGATCTTAACTTGCCAGGGGAAGACGGCCTCTCGTTATGCAGGCAATTGCGATCCGGCTCGAATTTACCGGTCATCATGCTGACTGCAAAAACAAACCCGCTTGATCGGGTCATTGGTCTGGAGATGGGGGCTGACGACTATATCTGCAAGCCATTTGAACCGCTTGAATTGTTATCCAGAATTCGTAGCGTGCTGCGGCGTGCCCAAGGCCCAACCGATAACGGTGTCGGCAGTAAATCCTCTGCGCCGGCCAGAATCCACTTTGCCAACTGGACCCTGGATATTACCGCGCGCCACCTGATTAGTGAAAAGGGCGTGATCGTTTCACTTTCCGGGGCTGAGTACCGGCTGCTGCGGATATTCCTCGATCACCCTAACCGGGTTCTGAACCGGGATCAGTTGATGGATCTCATTCATGGCCGCGACACGACCCCGTTCGACCGGTCGATCGATCTGCAGGTGAGCAGGTTGAGGCAAAGGGTCGAGGGCGACACCAAATCGCCGTCGATTATCAAAACCGTGCGAAATGAAGGTTACGTGCTGGCAACACCAGTAAAGGTTGAGCGGCAATGATCAGGATGTTCTTCAATTCGATGACCAGCAGGATATTCCTGATTCTGGTGGGTGGCACGATCATTTCCGGGGCTCTGGTCATGATGCTGGCGGAATATGAACGTAAGGATCTGGTAGCGCAAATCCGTTCCCGCCATGCTGCCGAGCGGGTGGAGCAGGTGATCCTTACCCTGGAGGCTGTTCCCGCTTCATCACGCCAGGCATTGGCGGTCATTACCGAAAAATCCGGGATACGGGTCGATTTTTCCCGCTCGACCACAGTGATTGGCCGTCCCGAGGTGACTGAGTTTTCATCTGCTCTGGCGCGTATTTTCGGAAACAGCCGGAATATCACCGCATTTGAACGAGACGGGGCGGACTGTCCCGGCTGGCACGGCGGACAGAACCGGGCTGGGGAAACCCGGCATTGCCAGACGGTGTTTACCAACCTCAAAGATGGGACGCCGGTTCGCCTTGATGTCGCTTACCGGGAAGGCATTCCCCCTTCTTTGCGCGGTGTATTCCTGTACAACATCCTGGCGTTTCTCATTGGTATCTCTCTGCTCGCGCTGGTGGTGGCCCATCTTGCGACAAAACCCTTGAGAAGGTTGGCGCAAGCGGCGCGGGATTTCGGCAGTAACATCGAACACCAGCCGCTTCCGGAAAACCAGGGGTCGACGGAAGTGCGTGAAGCCTCGCAGGCTTTTAACAG
>DAIDAS010000438.1 GCA_027310505.1 bacterium | reverse complement strand
GCGATATCGAGATGGACGGTGCGCACCAGTCTGGCTACCGCTCCAGGGAGAAACGTGGCAAGCCGCAGGTCACCCGGCCGATGGATGAGGCCACCCCGGTGGAGGAAATGACAAGCGCCATGCTGACCAACAAGGACAAGGCGCGGCGCAGGAAGAAGCCAGAAGGCGTCATCAACCCGGAGTTCGGCAATCGGCTGCCCAAGGACCGGCGCATCTTCTTCGCCATACGCAAGCGCAGTGGAATCAAGGGCAAGGGTGCCTGCAACACCCGGGTGGCGGTTGGCATGGCCGAGACCTCGCCCATCGTGGAGTCGGTCATCAAGAGCTTCGTGGCGGCGCCGGAGAGCTACCTGAACACCGACTCCTCGCCGGCTTACACCGACGTAGGCAAGAAGTTCAAGTCGCATCTGACGGTGGAACACTCCAAGACCCTGAGCGGCCCTAACGGGGAGAACAACAACCAGTCAGAAGAGCTGAACCGGCGCTACGACCGGGCGGAGAAAGGCATCTACCTCAATATCGAGCCCAAGTACCTGCTGGATTACGCTGTGGAGACGGCGTTCCGGTCGGATACGCGTCGGTTGCCCAACGGCAACCAGATGCAGCTGCTGATGCATGTGGCGATGAACGTGGGGCGGTCAGAATTTTGGCGCGGGTTCACCCATGGCTACCATCGTGACGTGGAGCTGACGCATCCGGCACCGCAGCCGGCGCCGGCCAGTGGCCCCAAGAAGGGGCGACACCCGATTGCGGCCAAAAATGGGCGGATGCCAAGGTGAGTTGGTCGTGCGGCTCTCATCCGCGGTACACTCGACGTTACAAGAAAGCAAAAAAATAACCACAGGAGCTTAATATGGCTCGCAGGCGCAACAGAAAGAACAAATCCGCTAAGCGGAAAGCTTCGCCTCCCCAAGGGAATACAGTCAGCGTTAGAGCTCCCTGCACTTGCGGCGGAGAAAATGAAAATTGTTTTAAATGCTTCGGCACGGGCTTTTATGACAAAGTGGTTTTGAAATCGGCCCTGACAACCACGGCTAACGACAGCAACCCTGCTCTAAGTCGTAGCAATATGGCAGGACCTGCCACTTTTTCGGCTGACTATCGAGGTGGCGTATATTCGGTGCGCGAAAATGGCAAATTTTCAAGCCTGCCCGGACACGACGATTACGGTGATGAGTCCTTGTCCTGATAAGGTCGAGGATTTCACCGGTTCGCTCTCTTTCTGACCTTCTGCTGCACCCCCAGGCCTGCGCTCTCGGCCATCGCACGCAGGTCATCCACGCCGTCGGCGTCCTTCCGGTGACGCCATAGCCCGTCCTCGCCGCCCGGGGCATACGGGTCATGCAGGCGCTCCAGTACCCCTTCCTGCACCAGTACCCGCAGCTGCTTGGTGACCGAGTTGTGCAGCCACTTGCGCCGGTCCGCTTCCGATTCGAAATCTATCCCCAGCTGGATTTGCAGCGCCCAGGCCAGTTCGAAGGTGGTGACGGGCTCCGGCGCCTTCTCCTGAAGTAGCGCTACCATGCCTGCTTTCAGGCTGCCGCGCCTGCCGTAGCGGCCTCTCCAGGCCTGGATGGGCTCGATAGCCTCCGGGTCGAGGCGTTCGTCGAAGTCGCGGATGAGGCAGTCGCTGGAGGCCATGACGGCCTCGGCCTCCTTAATACGCTTCTCGAGGGTGACCAAGGACTGCTCGTAGCGGGTGACGAGCTTGCGGGCCTTGTTCAGTTCGCCCTCGACCTCCCCCTTCACCCGCTGGTAGCGGGCAAGGTCGGCAGCGACCCGGGCCCGCCGCTCGGCGAGGCCCTTCAGGTAGGACGGGATTTTCTTCATTTTCGTTGCCATAACAGAACAGTCTAGCAACGCTGAACCCAATGAAATAGCGGGTTTCAGGCCGATTTGGCCATTTTTGGCTTATTTTGGGTCATCAGCGGAGTAACACCCACACAAAATAAAAAACCCGCCATTTGGCGGGTTTTTTATTGCGGAAACAGCGGTTATTCACGTTCACCCATCAGCGCCATCAATAGTTGCAGCAAGTTGACGAACAGGTTGTAAATGTCCAGGTAAATCGACAACGTTGCCATGACATAGTTGGTTTCGCCACCTTGCACGATACGGCTCACGTCAAACAGGATGAAGCCGGAGAACAGCAGCACGGCCACGCCGGACAGCGCCAGCGACAAGGCTGGAATATGGAAGAACAGGTTGGCCAGGGATGCGACGATCAGCAAAATGATACCCACCATCAAGAAATTGCCGAGGAAACTAAAATCCTTCTTGCTCGTAGTCGCGATGCCAGCCAACGTCAGGAAGATAATACCCGTGCCACCGGCAGCCAATGTCACCAGTTGCCCACCGTTTTTCAGGTGTAGCGCCAGTTGCAGAATCGGGCCCAGCATGACGCCCATCAGTCCGGTCAGCACCAGCAGCAGCACGACACCCAGCGCACTGTTGCGGTTAGCGGTAATGCCAGCAAACAAGCCGAACATCAGTGCCAGCGTGCCCAGCGCAAACATGATCGGATGCTGCGCCGCCCATGCGAAATTCATGCTCATGCCGGCGACCGCACCGATCACGGTCGGCACCATGGTCAGGCCGAGCAGCATATAGGTGTTACGCAGAACCTTGTGGGCACCGGCATCCAGCGCGGTGGTTGTAGAAGCGGCAATTTGATAATCAGGTTGCATGACTTGGGATTTCCTCGTGTTGAAAACTGAGCGTAAGACTAGCCAATCAAGGTTAAAGTTTCAAGTAAAACCGGCGAATTTACAGTGACGCAACGTTAAAGTAAGTGGCAACGGCATTGCGGGCCACGAACCCACCCGCATTGGCAAGTTGCGCGGCCAGCCGCTGCTGGTAATTCTTCTGGGTATCCAGACGCTCCTGCGAGGAATTGCGATTATTTTCCTGATTACTCGGCCGCGCGCTCAAGTCCTGTTCTTTTTTGCCGATAGAGCCGTTACCGGAAAGTTGTTTGTCGATCACTTTTCCAACCCGATCGGCAACCTCGGAAATCGTGTCCAATGCCCCGGTTCCGTCAGCCTGAAAAGACTGATCGAGGGTTTTCTGGTTAATGGAGAAGGTGCCATCCTTCTGGCGATCGATACCCAGTTTCTGCAGTGCCCCGAGGGAGGAATCGTTGGTACCGGCAGCCGCCTTGCGAATTTCATTCAGGCTCTGCACAGGATGGGCATCCCCATACAGGGCGCCCTGCTTCTGGCTGGAAACTTCACTGACCGTTTTGTTCAGGCTGTTGAAGGCTTGCACGAACCCCTGCACAAGGGTCTTGAAATCCCCCAGGGTGGGGGGGTTGTTGAAATTCAGGAGCGCCTGCGCTTTGGCCTGCAAATCGGCCAGTGAATATTTCACACGGCCGGGGCCACTGAGTTGCGTCTGCGCAGCCGCTCCCCCGCCCTGCAACGTAGCAAAGGGGTTATGTTGCGCATCTCCCGACGAGGCCTGACCAACGTAGGCGCCGCCTGCTGCAACGGCTTGCGAGATTCCTGAAACTGCCATAGCCCATCCGTTTGAATGGCGATGGTCAAAAGTATCACTTTTTTCCTACATAATCAACCTTCTAGGCAAGCTTAAGCTCGCCCTCGACGACACCCAGATTGGCGATGTCGTGCACGGCACGCACGAACTCGGCATCCTCGTGCAGTTCTGGCATTGAAGGTGGATTACGGTGGCCATGCATGCGTGCCAGGCGCGCCATGCTGACCGCTGAGATTTTACATTCGAGATTGGCCAACAACGCATCGGCCAGATCAGGTCGGTTGCAGAGCAGCACCATATCGCAGCCGGCATTGAACGCAGCCACCGCTCGCTGAGTGACGTCGCCGGCGACCGCTGCGCCTTCCATGGCTAGGTCGTCGCTGAATATCACGCCATTGAAGCCCAAGTGCTTGCGCAACACCTGTTGCAGCCATATCCTGGAAAAACCAGCCGGCCTTTCATCCACCTTGGGGTAGATCACGTGCGCCGGCATCACGGCCTGCATGCCGGCTTCGACCATGCGGCGGAACGGCTCGACATCGAGGTGTTCGATCTCGGAAAAACCACGCTCATCCACCGGAATATCGACGTGCGAATCAGCCGCAACGAAGCCATGCCCGGGAAAATGCTTGCCCACCGCCGCCATGCCGCCACGCTTGAGACCGACCATCAAGGCCTGCGCCAACTCGGAAATCGCCTGGGTGTTACGATGAAACGCGCGGTCGCCGATCACGCCACTGTTGCCGAAATCAATATCCAGCACGGGCGTGAAGCTGAAATCCACGCCGTGGGCGCGCAATTCGGACGCCAGCACCCAGCCGGCCTCTTCCGCCAATTGCCGCGCCCGCTTCGGGCTATGATCCCACACCTTACCCAGTTCACGCATGGGGGGGATGCGGGTAAACCCTTCGCGGAATCGTTGCACGCGACCGCCCTCATGATCCACCGCGATCAGCAGCGGCGGCTGGCGCACGGCGTGGATTGAGGCCGTCAGTGCTTTCAGCTGTTCCGGCGAAGTGTAATTGCGTGAAAACAGGATCACGCCACCAACCAAGGGATGCTGCAAGCGGCGGATATCATCCGCGTTCAGTTCGGTGCCCTCGATATCGAGCATTACTGGGCCGAGCGACATTGCAAACGCCTTTTTTGTTCAAGAATCGCGCAGTTTAGCTTTCATCGCCTCCCCACGCCAACAATCCCAAGGTTTCATTCGCAAAATTCGGTTAAAAAAGGTATAGTCGCGCCCGACGAAATGCCGTCTTTCAAGATAATTGGTCAAAGGATTTACACATGAGCAAAATTGTTGTGGTACACAACCC
>DAIDAS010000396.1 GCA_027310505.1 bacterium | reverse complement strand
GATACGCAGCATGATGGGGCAGCAAATCCGGATGCCGGATGCCATCTGGCGCGCACTCAATCATGCCTGGGCAAGCTTTTTCGCCGTGCTGGGTGTTGCCAACCTGTACGTGGCTTTTCACTACTCCACCGAAATCTGGGTTGATTTCAAGCTGTTTGGCACTACCGGGTTGATGGTGGCATTCGTGGTGCTGCAAAGCCTGTTGCTGTCCAAGTACATTGATGAGAAGGAACAGGATTGATGCTTTACGCCATCATCGGGGAAGATGTGCCCAATAGCCAGGAAAAACGCCTCGCGGCACGCCCGCCACACATCGAACGCCTGAAACAACTGCAGGAACAAGGCCGCCTGTTGCTGGCCGGCCCTTTCCCGGCGATCGACAGCCCGGACCCCGGTCCGGCGGGCATGAGCGGCAGCCTGATCGTGGCCGAGTTCGCCTCGCTGGAAGAAGCCCGGCGCTGGGCAGAAGCAGATGCCTACGTCACCGCGGGCGTATTCGGCAAGGTTACCGTAAAACCGTTCCGCAAGACCCTGCCCGCCTGATGAACCTGACCGAAGAAATCCGGGCCCGCCTCGCCTGCCTGGAACCCACCAGACTGGATATCGAAGACGATAGCGCCAAGCATGCGGGCCATGCCGGCAACACCGGCGGCGGTCATTTCACCCTCACGATCGTCAGCTCGCATTTTTCAGGCAAATCACGGATAATGCGCCATCGTGTTGTATATCAAGCACTTGAAGACCTCATCCCGTCCCGCATTCATGCGCTCAGCATCCATGCCCATGCGCCGGACGAACACTGATTCATTCACTTTATCCTCCCAAGGAAAACACATGACTTTCACGCAACGTACCCTTCTCGCACTTGCAGTCGCCGGCCTGATGGCGCCCGCCGCATACGCCGCCGACCTGGCAACGGTCAACGGCAAGCCGATCAAGCAATCCCTGGTGGATTACATCCTGAAGGAAGCTCCCAAGGGACAAGCCGCCGACGAGAACGCCAAGGCCGCCGTCGTCAACAAACTGATCAGCCAGGAACTCCTGATTCAGGAAGCGCAGAAAGCCGGTCTGGACAAGCGAGCCGATTATCTGGCCAGCCATGAACTGATGTCGCGTGAACTGCTGGTCAGGGCCTATCTGCAGGATTACGTGAAGAAGAACCCGGTCGACGAAGCCTCCATCAAGGCCGAATACGACAAGCTCAAGGCACAGATGGGCGACAAGGAATACAGCGCCCAGCACATCCTGGTCAAGACCGAGCAGGAAGCCAAGGATATCGTCGCCCGCCTCGACAAGGGTGAAGATTTCGGCAAGATCGCCAAGGAAAAATCCCAGGATCCCGGCTCCAAGGACAAGGGCGGCGATCTGGGCTGGTTCTCGCCCGCAGGCATGGTAAAGCCGTTTGCTGATGCCGTTTCTGCCCTGCAAAAAGGCAAATACACCGCCACCCCGGTGCAAAGCCAGTTTGGCTGGCACGTGATCAAGCTCAACGACACCCGCGCAAGCCAGCCGCCGGCCTATGACAAGGTCAAGGATGGCATCCAGCAGGATCTGCAACAACGCCAGCTGGCCAAGCTGGTGAACGATCTGCGCGCAAAAGCGAAGATCGTCGACAACTCCGCAACAAAATCCAAGTAACACGCCCGTGCGGCTACCCCACGGTAGCCGCACTCTTCACCAGATCAAGCTTGCATCCCTGTTGCATTGCAGGGACAATAAGAATTGTTATCATTTAACAGTTCGTTTTTTATTACCATGCAAACCATCAGCCTTGCCAGCCTGCAACCCGGCGAACAAGCGACCATACGCGCCATCAATGCCGAAGAAGGCCTATTCCAGCGCCTGACAGCACTGGGATTCCGCATTGGCAAACGCATCGAGCTGGTACGTCGCGCGCGTTTTGCCGGCCCATTGCATGTGCGCATCGGCAGCACCGATATCGTGCTGCGCGAGACTGAGGCCCGACGCATCCAGATCGCCGACACCCTGCGCCCATGAAACGCATCGCCCTGCTC
Organism: bacterium; assembly: GCA_027310505.1. GTDB lineage: Bacteria > Pseudomonadota > Gammaproteobacteria > Burkholderiales > Methylophilaceae > CAIJXJ01. Next base: position 2,396 of record DAIDAS010000396.1, on the reverse strand, counting down.
GGCATGCCGAATACCGGCAAATCCACCTTGTTCAACCGGATTTCCGGCGCCTCGGCGCGCGTAGGCAACTGGCCCGGCATCACGGTTGACCTGATGAGCGCAAAGATCCTGCTCGGCGGGCATATCGCCGAACTGGTCGACTTGCCCGGGATTTACGACCTGCATGGATTTTCGGACGACGAACTGGTCGTGCGGCACTTTCTTGAAAACAACGAGATCGATCTTGTCATTCTCGTCCTGAACACCTCCCAGCTCGACCGCCAGCTTTCCCTCGGTTTACAGGTACGCAATCTGGGCCTGCCCACGGTCCTGATGCTGAATATGGCCGACGAGGCCAAGCGCAGCGGCATCTCGATTGATCGTGAATCCATGTCCACGCAACTGGGCATGCCGATTGCACTGGTCAGCGCCAAATACGGCGATGGCTTCAAGGAAGCCCTGCAAATCGCGGCCGAAACGTTAAACAAATCTTCGCACCCTGCCCCGGAAAATCTGCGTGCACAACTGAGTTCCGACGACCGCATCGAACACGAGATGGAGCTGATCATGAAGGCCTCGGTACAGATGCCTCTGCACCTGACCGACGCCCTGACCGCACGCATCGATCGTATCGTCCTGCATCCGTGGCTCGGCTTGCCGCTTTTCTTTGCTGCCCTGTACCTGCTGTTCCAGTTCATTTTCACGGCTGGGAAACCACTGCAGGACGGCATCGCCTGGATCCTCGGTTATGTGCGCGGCGGCATGCTGGAGCCGTTGCTGGCAAGCGCCCCGCCCTGGCTGCACGGCCTCCTGCTGGATGGCATCTACAATGGCGTCGGTACCGTAGCCGCCTTCGTGCCGCTCATCGTGCTGTTCTTCCTGGTCATGACCATGGTGGAAGACAGCGGCTACCTTTCGCGCGCCGCATTCCTGACCGACGCCCTGATGGCAAAAATGGGCCTGGATGGCCGAGGTTTCGTCATGCTGCTGATGGGCTTCGGCTGCAACGTGCCGGCACTGATGGGTACGCGGGTAATGCGCTCCAGGCCTTTGCGCCTGCTCACCATGCTGGTGATCCCGTTTTCGCTCTGCTCGGCACGTCTGCAGGTCTTTGTGTTTATGGCCGCAGCCCTGTTCACGCCACATCAGGCGCCGCTGGTGCTGTTTGCACTGTACCTGATGAGCTTTGTCGCCACATTCATCACCGCGTTGCTGTTCAAGGGGCAATTCCGGAGCAATGAGCCTTTCCTGCTCGAACTGCCTCCCTACCGCTTCCCCACCCCGCGCCAGATCGCCCTGCGCGGCTGGCACGAAGTCAGCCACTTCCTACGCCGCGCCACCAAGTTCATCGTTGCCGGCGTGGTGCTGGTCTGGGCGCTGACAAACTTCCCGAGCGATGTCCCGCCTGCCAGCCCGTATACCTTCGCCGGCATGATCGGCGACGCCCTGGCCCCCGTGCTGACCCCGATCGGCATTGACGGCAAGCTCGCCATCGCGCTCATTTTCGGATTCGTCGCCAAGGAAATCGTGATCGGCTCCCTTGCCGTCATTTATGGCCTGTCGGGTGACCCCTTGATGCAGCTGATGGCGCAAAAGCTGGATTGGGTACAAGGCATGAGCTTCATGCTGTTCACGCTGATCTATACCCCGTGCCTGTCCACCATCGCCACCATGAGAAGCGAATCCAGGAGCAACGCCTTCATGTGGTTCTCCATCGCCTGGTCGCTGCTGCTGGCATGGGCGGCAAGTTTCGTGTTTTACCAAGGCGCCCGCGCACTCGGATTCTGACCGGCGCGGAGCAAGCGCTCCGGCATGCTATACTTCGCGCGGTTCAAACCGCAAAAATTCCCATGTTCGATAAACTGGTCATCATCGGCGTCGGCCTCATCGGCGGCTCGGTTGCCCTGGCAACCCGCCGCGCGGGGCTGGCACGCCAGATCGTCGGCGCAGGCCGCTCCGGCGAAACACTCGAAGACGCGCTGCAGCTAGGCGTCATCGATGCCGCCGCAACGCCCGCAGAAGCCGTGAAAAACGCCGACTTCGTCCTGCTCGCCATGCCGGTGGGCAAAATGCCGGAAGTCATGGCCGCCATCGCCCCCCACCTTCCGAAACACGCCATCGTCACCGATGCCGGCAGTACCAAAGGGGATGTCGTGGCTGCCGCACGGGCGCACATGGGTGACCGGCTACCGGGTTTCGTTCCCGCCCACCCCATCGCCGGCGCCGAAAAAAGCGGCGTGCAGGCCGCGAGAACCGAATTATTCGACCACAAGAACGTCGTGCTGACACCCCTGCCGGAAAATGACGCCGACGCCATCGCCAAGACAGAAACCTTCTGGCGCGGTTGCGGCGCCAACGTCAGCAGCATGTCGCCTGAAACCCACGACCTGATCTTCGCCGCGGTGAGCCACCTGCCC
>DAIDAS010000390.1 GCA_027310505.1 bacterium | reverse complement strand
CCGTAGCCGCCCGTGGTGCAGGCGACTGGCCGCAGCAATCCGCGCATCAGGTAGTCGCGCACGATATGCACGCTCACCCCGGCCTTAAGGGCCAGTCGGGACACTGTGTAGGCGTTCATCGAACACCTCCTTTTCCTTATCCGGCGCAGCAGGACAGTTGCTTCACGTCCTTGCTGAAGGTCTGCGCCGCGAGCTTCAAGCCCTCGACCATCGTTAGGTAGGGGAACAACTGGTCGGCTAGTTCCTGCACCGTCATGCGGTTGCGAATGGCGAGAACAGCCGTCTGGATCAGTTCGCCCGCTTCCGGGGCCACCACCTGTACGCCAATCAGCCGTCCGCTGCCTTCCTCGATGACCAGCTTGATGAAGCCGCGGGTATCGAAGTTGGCGAGCGCACGCGGCACGTTGTCGAGCGTCAGCGTGCGGCTGTCGGTTTCGATGCCATCGTGGTGCGCTTCCGCCTCGCTGTAGCCCACGGTCGCCACTTGCGGGTCGGTGAACACCACGGCCGGCATCGCGGTCAGATTGATGGCGGCGTCGCCGCCGGTCATGTTAATGGCCGCACGAGTGCCGGCCGCTGCCGCCACATAGACGAACTGCGGCTGGTCGGTGCAGTCGCCGGCCGCGTAGATGTTCGGGCTACTGGTGCGCATGCCCTTGTCGATGACGATGGCCCCCTGCGCATTGACGGCTACCCCCGCCGCTTCCAATGCCAGGCTGCGCGTGTTCGGTGTCCGGCCGGTGGCGACCAGCAGCTTGTCGGCGCGCACTTCGCCCTGTCCAGTGGTCAGCACGAATTCGCCGTCCACATGGGCGACTTGGCTGGCTTGCGTATGTTCCAGTACCTTGATTCCTTCGGCACGGAAGGCGGCTGTGACGGCCTCGCCGATGGCAGGGTCTTCGCGGAAGAACAGCGTGCTGCGCGCAAGGATCGTGACCTGGCTACCCAGCCGGGCGAAGGCTTGCGCCAGTTCCAGCGCCACCACCGACGAGCCGATGACGGCCAGGCGTTCGGGAATGGTGTCGCTGACCAAGGCCTCGGTCGAAGTCCAGTAGGGTGACTCTTTCAGGCCCGGAATCGGCGGCATGGCCGGACTGGCACCCGTGGCGACCAGGCAGCGGTCGAACATCACGACGCGCTCACCACCCTCGTTCAAACTAACGATAAGGCTCTGGTCGTCCTTGAAACGCGCTTCACCGTGCAGAACGGTGATGGCTGAATTGCCGTCCAGGATGCCTTCGTACTTGGCATGACGGAGTTCTTCGACACGGGCCTGCTGCTGGGCCAGCAGCCGCTCGCGCAAGATCGTCGGCGGTGTGGGTGGCATGCCGCCGTCGAATGGGCTTTCCCGGCGCAGATGGGCGATGTGGGCGGCGCGGATCATGATCTTTGACGGCACACAACCGACGTTGACGCAGGTGCCGCCGATGGTGCCGCGCTCAATCAGCGTGACCTGCGCGCCTTGCTCGACGGCCTTCAGTGCTGCCGCCATCGCGGCTCCACCGCTGCCGATCACGGCGACTTGCAACGGGCGCTCGCCGCCGCTGCCCTTGTCGGCGGCACCCATCCAGCCGCGCACCTTGTCGAACAGCCCAGTGCGGTTGTCGGTCGGCGGGGCATCGGCGAGCATCGCTTTGTAGCCCAGGCCAGCCACGGCGGCGGTCAGTGCGTCCGGCGCTGTGCCTGGATCAAGGGCGAGCTGGGCCGCGCCCTTGGCATAGGACACTATGGCAGATTGGACGCCGGGTACTTTTTCCAGCGCTTCCTTGACGTGCGCCGCGCACGAGTCGCAGGTCATGCCGGTGATTTTTAGATGGGTCATGCGACAGATCCTTTTTCGTTTGTGGTAGCAGACAAGGGCGTCAGATGTGCTGCGCTGCCGTTTTCAGTGCCTCACTTCTTGACGCTGGACGGATAGCCTGCGTCTTCGGTGGCCTTGGTCAGCTTCTGCACGCTGGTCTTGGCATCATCGAAGGTGACAACCGCTTCGCGTGTCTCGAAGGTCACGTTAACTTTGCTGACGCCTTCGACCTTGGAAATCGCCTTCTTGACGGTGATCGGACAAGCGGAGCAGGTCATGCCCGGTACGGACAGCGTGACGGTCTGGGTGGCGGCCCACACGGGGGCAACAACGGCAGCGATGGCGAGAGAGGCAAACAGTTTTTTCATGATGAACTCCTGTGATTAATAGAAAAATGGCATGACGTAGGGAAATCCGAGCGCGACCAGAACCAGCGCGGCCACGACCCAGAAAATGAGCTTGTAAGTAGCGCGCACTTGGGGAATCGCACACACATCCCCTGGTTTGCAGGCTTGCGCCGGTCGGTAGATGCGCCGCCAGGCGAAAAACAGCGCCACCAACGCCGCGCCGATGAAGATCGGGCGATAAGGTTCCAACACCGTCAAGTTGCCGATCCAAGCGCCGCTGAACCCCAGGGCGATCAGAACCAGCGGCCCCAGGCAGCAAGCCGAGGCGAGGATGGCGGCTAGCCCGCCAGTGAAGAGCGCCCCGCGCCCGTTTTGAGGTTCAGACATACGCTTGTCCTTTCAAATCTGGATTGGATAGCTTAAGCTTACTTCCGTACCAATGTACGGAGTCAAGCGATATGGAAAAAAATTTGGAGAATCTGACTATTGGCGTTTTCGCCAAGGCGGCCGGGGTCAACGTGGAAACAATCCGGTTCTATCAGCGCAAGGGCTTGTTGCCGGAGCCGGACAAGCCCTATGGCAGCATCCGCCGCTATGGCGAGGCGGATGTGACGCGGGTGCGCTTCGTGAAATCAGCCCAGCGGCTCGGATTCAGCCTCGACGAGATCGCAGAGCTGCTGAGGCTGGATGACGGCACCCACTGCGAGGAAGCCAGCAGCCTGGCCGAGCACAAGCTTCAGGACGTGCGCGAAAAAATGACCGACCTGGCGCGCATGGAAACCGTGCTATCCGAACTTGTGTTCGCCTGCCATGCGCGGCAAGGGAACGTTTCTTGCCCGCTGATTGCTTCGCTGCAAGGGGAGAAAGAGCCGCGTGGTGCCGACGCGGTGTAGCCGAGGGTAGTTACGCCTTAGCGTGCTTTATTTTCC
>DAIDAS010000382.1 GCA_027310505.1 bacterium | reverse complement strand
AACTGGTACCATGCGCACTTATGTGCACAGGCCGGCTGGAGAGGGCCGTTATCCAGCCATTCTTTTTTACTCTGAAATTTTTCAGCAGACCGGACCGATCGAGCGTGCTGCCAGATTGATGGCGGGGCATGGGTATGTCGTGCTGGTGCCGGAAGTATTTCATGAGCTGAACCCGATTGGCACGGTGCTGGGTTATGACGATGCTGGCCGTGAAAAAGGCAATGCCGATAAATCGGCCAAGCCTGTGGAAAGCTATGACAGCGATAACGCTGCCATGATTTCCTACGTGAAACAACAACCTTGGTGTACCGGGGAAGTTGGCGCGATGGGTTTTTGCATCGGCGGGCATCTTGCTTTCCGTGCCGCACTCCAACCGGCAGTCAAGGCCACCGCGTGCTTTTACGCCACCGATCTGCATACCAATGTCATCCCCAATCAGCCCGGGCAACATAGCATGGAGCGGTGCGGCGAGATCGCGGGCGAACTGCTGATGATATGGGGTAAGCAGGATCCGCATATCCCTGCATCAGGCCGTAGCGAGGTCTACCGCAAACTGAGTGAAACTTCCGGGCTCACCTTTACGTGGCACGAATTCAATGGTCAGCACGCTTTCATGCGCGACGAAGGCGAGCGCTATGATCCGCAGTTGGCGATGATGGGCTACCAACTGGCGTTGCAAATGTTTGGTCGCGTGCTTACCCAGAAATAGGCATCGAGGATTTTTCAACAAAGAAAGGCTCAATCGAGCCTTTTTTGTTTTTTACAAGGCGGCGGTAGCGTTGTCGACCAGCAATCGCTTCAGTTCCGGGACGCATGAGCCACATTCGGTGCCGCATTTGAGTTTACTTTGCAAACTCGTCAGGTCGCTACCGTGTTGCAGGGCTTGCATGATTTCCTGCTCCGACACATCCAGGCAATTACACACGATGCGACCGCGCCCCTGCTTGCCAGCGGGTGGAGCACTGACGGGGGCAAGCGCCCAGCGGCGGACTTCATCTGGGAAATCATGCTGCGTCATGACTTCCTTGAGCCATTCTGCCGCCAGTGTTTCGCCGACAAGTCGTACACCGGTGACCTGGTCGTTTTCTACCACTACGCGCTTGGAAATACCGCGCCGCGGGTCGCGAAATGAAAGACATGGAGTTTCTTCCGTCAGAGCCAGCAATTCGTCCAGCGCATCGATAAGTGTCTGGTCCGGTGCTGACATGTGGGCGGCCCGCAGCACGACGATGCCATCTTCACGTCCGAACAGGCCGCAAGCCGCATAATCGAAACGGGCCAGGAATGGTTGCAGCGCATGCAGCATTTCGAGTGCATCATGGCCGCGTCGCATCACTACCATGCGCCATGGTAGTGTGAGTTTTTCCACCTTGATGGCGGCATGTTTGAGTTCAGGCTGTTTTGAAACAGGATCGAACCTGGATAAGGTCAGTGCATTGATGCCGGCACCATTCATTTGCTGGCTGCCCCAGTGCATGGGAAAAAATGTCTGGGTTGGCATCATTTCATCGGAGTGCTGCACCTGAGTTATCAGGGTGCCGCGACGGCTGCTGACCCTGACGATATCGCCATCAATCAGGCCTCTACGTGCCATATCGCTACGG
>DAIDAS010000368.1 GCA_027310505.1 bacterium | reverse complement strand
AGATGAACCTGCGCCGGATTGTTCCCAAGCTCCTGCCGGTAGACCTTGACGGCCTCTTCCCACTGCCCGTTGCCTTCGGCACGAAGGCCCGCATCAGGTACATGCTCGGCACCCAATGTCAGCAATGGCACTGACAAGAATATGGCGCCCACACTGACGGAAAAATACTTGTTCATTTACGCCACCGCCTGTTTCTGAGAATCCATAAATCCACCGCAAAACGTATCATCGTGATCAGATCGAACAAAATAACCCCGTACCGCAAGGGCGTCACCAATAACCCCTTGAGGAAATACTCAACCCGCCGCCCCTTGGCAATGATGGTGAGCACCCCCACCGACACGACGGTCTCGGCCAAGAGGGTAATGGCCAGGGGCTCCCACATCTTCAGCAGGATCATGATGGCCAGCGCCGCAGGAAAACCGATTTTCTCGATTGCGGACATCATCAGCACCCACCCGATCGGACGACCGTATTTGACGGTGTAATCAATGCCGAAAGGCTGCCGGTATTGTTCCTGAATGTGTCTTTTCTGCTTGATAATGCCCTCTTTATCCTGCTTGCGGTGATACCAGTATCGCTTGAGTGCCTTGAACGGGCTGCGCATCAACTCGTTGAAGTAATAGCAACTCTGCAGGAACGAAGATGACCACAGGTAAAGCTGATGCGGAACTCGGCCCGCCTCCGGCTCCTGCGAGCGCGCATAGACATCCATCAACTGGATATTTCGGTATCCATGATCGTTGAGCGCAAAGCCGATGAAAATATCCTCGGAATTGGTGAGGTCATCCCCCAGCAACGGTTCATACCGATCAAAAATCACGGTCTTGAGCAGATCCCTGCGGTAAGCCACGGCACATCCCACCGGATTGAGGATACTGCCGAAAAACACCATCTGGCCGTGATACACGAATTTTTGCAGGAAGAAATAGAGCACGTCGCGGTACAGGTTGGTAATACCGCGCTGGAGGTGGCGCATCCAGCCCACTTTGGGGTAAATCGAGGCGTCCGGCTTGGCCTCCAGGAATTTCTGCAAGGGCTCCGTGTCGATCACGGCATGGCGATCGCGGTCACGCAACGGCAAGATGGTGCCACAGGCGCTGGCGATACCCACGCCCTTGTAGAGCTCTTCCACAACCCGCTCGATGTAATTATCCGACTCGAGCATCGTATCGCCATCGAGAATGAACTCGACGTCGGAATCGAACTCGCGCGACTGCCGTTTGAGCGTCGGGGTCTTGCCGATCGGCGCCTTGCGATGAATGACCGTTAGCTCCATCCCGTTCAGATCACAAAAAGCCTGAGCGTACTCGACAGTCTTGTCGGTACTGCCGTCATCCACCAGGATGATCCGCTTCGGCCGCATCGTCTGACGCATCAACGACGAAAGGCATAACGCGATATTGCTTTCTTCGTTCAGGGCGGGGATGACGACATCGACAGTCGCCTTGTGCCAATCCTCTGCCGGCGTGGGTACGGTCTTATCAGGCCCGTGGATCAGGCCGACGACACTCAGTATTGCGTTCGGACTTAATACAAAATAAGGGGTGGTAGCCATGTCATCCTTAGCCAGTCATGGTGTGAAAATGGGACTTCGCTTGACGGCGCGCGCCTGCTGGATCAGGTCGTCTATCGTGTCGACCAGTTTCCATTTTGGCTCGAACCCTGTCAATGTCTTGAGTTTGGTCAGATCCGGCCTGCGATGAGAAATATCCTCGAAATCCATCCCATAGGCTTCGCCGTAGCTCATGAAATGCAGCTGTGACGCACTTTCTGCGCGTTGCACCACCAGCTCTGCCAGACTCTTGATGGATATTTCCTGGTCGCTGCCGACATTCACAACCTCGCCCTTGGCTGCAGGAGATGACGCCAACAGGTCCAGGGCGAAAACAGTATCGCGCACATCGCAGAACGACCTGGTCTGAGTACCATCGCCGAACACAGTGATCGGTTCGTTATTGACCGCCTGTCCGACGAAATTCGGAACGACCATGCCATAACGTCCGACCTGATGCGGGCCTATGGTATTGAACAGGCGTACGATTACGATGTTCAGGCCATATTGATGCGCATAGGCATAGCCAAGATATTCATCAGCGAGCTTTGTCACCGCGTAGCACCAGCGCAAGCGCCCACCAGAGCGAAGCAGGACTGCATCCGTTTCGGCAAAGCTGGACTTGTCATTGAAACCGTAGACTTCGGAGCTCGACGCAATCAGGAGCTGGGGGTTCCAGCCTCCCTTATGGATGGCGCGAACAACGCGCTCAGTACCCGCCATGTTGGCAGACATGACCGCCGCAGGATCAGCCAGAACCTTTTTCACGCCCACAATGGCAACCATGTGGTAGATACGGTCCGCCCAGCCGACGGCATTCCCCAAACCATCCCACGTCAGGATATCCGCCTGGTCGAAGCGGAATCGTGGACTGCCAAGCATGGACTGGAGATTGTCGAGGGAACCTGTACTGAGGTTATCGACCACGTGAATGATGTCACCACGGTCGAAATGATATTTCGCCAGATGCGACCCGATGAATCCAGCCCCCCCAGTCACCAGCACATGCATAATATTTGTCTTTATGTTTAGATAGTTATCTAGGTATTTTATAGTTAACTATACGCATAATATACATTTATGTCACTGATTTACCGCCTCCAGATAAAACGCCGCCACACCACCAAAAAATACCATTGCAAATCATAAAATTACATAATGCATCGTGGATTTCTACGGAGATAGTCTTCCAGGTTTGCCGGTCGATAAGACGGGTCGTTGCGGTAGCGCTGAACCACCGAAGGATGAAGGATTTCATTGGTCGGCCCCTTGCCTGCCGGAACCAGATCGATCGGACGCTGAAATTCAGGGATCAATCGATAAAAGCCGATGCGTGATTCCCGTCGCGCCTCCATCGGGTCAGGCCTGGCCGGGATATCTGCCAAATCCAGGCTGCAACCGCGCGCCTTCTCGGCCATCCACTGCAATGCGATATCGGATAACCCGGTAGTCGCATAACCGCCGCCAATATTCGAGTGCACTCCCACGAACCAAGCCTGTTCCAGCGCCTGGTTTTCGGCATGCGCCTGCCGGTTCCACATCGTGGCCCGAAAAAGCCTGCGCTTTTCGTCGATCGCCAGCGCCTGATAGGCGTTGGCAACTTTCGAACTGAGGTCGGTATCGTGAAAACTCTGGAGCCTGCTCAAATAGCCGTTCACCAGCAATGGGTTGCCGAGCGCACCCACAGTATCCCAAACCCCGATGAATTTGATTGGAATGATATCCGCAACGGAATACGTACGCCGGAACAACACCGATTCCTGTGCGCGGGGGTGTGACGCCTTGGAACGCGAGCGGTAAAGCTCGTAACCCTTTTCCAGCATATCGGCGGCATCGCGCCGGAGAATGCCGCAGTTGCGAATCAAGCCGCCCAGGCTGCGCACCGCGAATGCCCCGCGGCTGAAACCGAAAAAGTACAGCTCATCTCCCGGTTTGTAGGTCACGATCAGATAGCGGTAAGCCTCTTGCACATTACGCGAGAGCCCGCTGCCGGTTGCTCCATCGATGACGCGCCGCAGAAACGACCCACTGGTACCCACGCCGGGGTCGTAGTACATACGCTGCGCAACCCCATCCGCCGCCACCGGGTTTACCGCTTGAGCCACCTTGACTACGTTGGTCTGGGCAGGAAC
>DAIDAS010000361.1 GCA_027310505.1 bacterium | reverse complement strand
CGTCTGGGATGTCTGAATCATGCCCTGCTGAGCGTCGAGGCAATCCTGGCTCGTCGTCTGAATCTTGCCGGCTGGGTAGCAAACTGCATCGACCCGGACATGGCGGCGCTTGAAGAGAATCTGGCCGCACTGGAGTCGCGTATTCCGGCGCCGCGCGTTGGCACGGTACCTTTTCAGGGGTGTCCGGGTTATGCTACGGTTGCAAAATTGCTGGATTATGGTGTTTTTTATTCTTGAATCACCTTTTCGTGACAGAAAAGATGAAAAAAACCACGGAATTCGTTGTACCATAACAAAAAAATACTATTTGAGGAGTGCGGTATGGAAATCCTGGAAAAGCTGATACAGAACTTTAATCTGAAAAAGCAGTTCCTGATTCTTTCGATGCTGGAAGGTGTCGGTTTTGTGGTGGCCTATTACGACAACTCATTGCCGGTCATTGCGGCTTTTCTGGTATTGAACGTCATTACGGCGCTATGGTTCGGGTTTCGATCTGCGAGGCGCGCTGAAGCCATTGCCCGCAATTTGCAGACCATTGCCAGTGGCAATCTTTCCAAAAAGTTCGGCTTGCAGGGCCGGGATGATTTTTCGTGGATGGCCTATGAGTCCGACTCTGCACGCAGGGGCGTGGCTGTTCTCATTCAGGGTGTAACGGCCACCTCACAGGAACTGGGCCGGGCGGCCGACGAGATGAGCACCATCGCGTTGCGCACCAAGGATGCCATTTCCAGTCAGGGCGAACACACCGGACAGATCGCCGATAGCATCATGCAGCTCGCCAGCCAGGTAAAAGAAGTTTCAGCACAGGCCGTGCGTGTGGCCTCGTCGGCCAAGAGTGCCAATGCTGCCGCTGTCGGTGGCAGCAAGGTAGTGGGTGAAACCATCCGTTCGCTGGATACCATTTCGCATGATGTACAGGGGATTGCCGAGTCGATTACTTCCCTGCAGGACGAAATCAACAAGATCAGCTCGGTCATGCAGGTGATTCGCGATATTTCCGAGCAGACCAACCTGCTGGCCCTGAATGCGGCGATCGAGGCCGCACGCGCCGGCGAAGCCGGTCGAGGTTTCGCCGTGGTGGCAGACGAGGTGCGCAATCTATCGCAACGCACCAGCAAATCCACCGAAGAAATTACCCAGATCATCACCAGCCTGCAAAACAAGTCGCAGCAGGTGGCACGTACCGTGCAGGAAAAACAGCAGGACGCCAACGCCGCAGCAAGCAGCGCCAAGCAGGCCGAAGATGCACTGACCGGTATCGTCGGCGCAGTGGAGGAAATTGTGTCCATGTCCGACACCATTGCTACCCTGACATCGCACCAGGAAGAAGCCACGGGCGGTATTACCGAGGCCGTCACCTATATCGAAGGTTTGTCGAGGCAGAATGCAGAAGAAGCCAATGCATTCCACGGCATGTCGCAGGATCTCTCGCAGAAGGCTGGCGCGCTGAACGAACTGGTGTCGAAATTTACAGTTTAGTGCCCGGATTAACGCGCATGGGAAATGCCTGCCTGGCAGGCGAGCGTTTTTAAGTTTCAGTGGATATCCAACCCAGAGGGTTCATTAATTGATGAATCCTCTGGGTTTAGCGCGACAGGAGTATTTGGGTAAGGTAAACTGGCGCAAAATTATCCTTTAGCATTTTTTATTTCACTTTTAGTCAGGAGAATACATATGCGTAAAATCACGCTGTTTATCGCAATGGCGCTCGCAAGCGTTGCAGCACAGGCAGATCAGGCCAGCGCTCAGAAGCTCGCCGACAAGTATGCGGTGATCGCGAAAAACATCGATCCGACCTCCAAGGGTTTGTCTGCGGATGATGGCAAGGCATTTTTCAACCGTGAGTTGACGATTCGCGGCAAGCAGGTTGCCTGCGCTTCCTGCCACACTGCCAATCCGGCCGATCACGGCAAGCACGCAGTGACCGGCAAGGTCATTCAGCCGCTGGCACCTTCTGCCAATGCCAAGCGCTTCTCCAACCTCGACAAGGTCGAGAAGAACTTCGAGAAGCACTGTCTGGATATCATCGGTCGTGACTGCACCGCTCAGGAAAAAGGCAACTTTATTGCCTACCTGCTGACGGTCAAGTAATACCGGCAAGTCTGAAAAACGCCTGAGGTGCGCGCCGTAAACTGGCGTTGCACCTCAGGCGTTTTTTATTGTTGAGAACCTGGCTGGGCCGCGATCAAGCGGCGAGGTCAGGCGGCCTGAACCGGAATCTGGTGGCGCTTGTTCACGATGCGGTTGTTCGCATCGACGTAAACCAGCTCTGGCGCAAACTTCTCCAGCTCCAGTTCATTGTAGGCCGCATAGGTGGCGATGATGAGGATGTCGCCGGGCGCAGCTTTTCGAGCGGCGGCACCATTTACTGAGATGATGCCCGAGTTGCGTTGCGCGCGGATGGCGTAGGTGGTGAAGCGTTCGCCATTGTTGACGTTATAAATCTCGATCTGCTGATATTCGCGAATGTCGGCGGCTTCCAGCAGGGTCTCGTCGATGGCGCAGGAACCCTCGTAGTCCAGCTCGGAATGCGTCACGCGCACCCGGTGCAGCTTGGATTTGAGCATGGTTCTTTGCATGGCGTAGCGTATCCGATTGATTAAAAAGGGCAGCTATTATAACGCAAACTCGATATTGTCGATCAATCGCGTTGTTCCCAGTCGCGCTGCCCCCAGAACAACCAGTGTTTTTTCCGCTTCCGCGGGGGCTAGCAGCGTGGAAGCGCTACGC
>DAIDAS010000324.1 GCA_027310505.1 bacterium | reverse complement strand
GATCCGCGAGCATCTGCCGCGCCTGATGGGAAGCGTGGCCGCGCTGGATGTCCCGTTGCTGGTAGAAATGGGTGTGGGGGCGAACTGGGAACGCGCGCATTAAGCCTTTTTAACGAAAGGCGATATATTTCAAAGGGTTATTAGGGTGTTTTGCTGTGATATAATTGACGCTTTAGGATACCTTGCTACTTGGTCATGACCTCCCGTCTGCGCGAAATCCCCTACAACTACACCTCGTTCTCCGATCGTGAAATCGTTATCCGGTTTCTTGGCGAAGAAATCTGGGATGTGCTCAACGATCTGCGCGGTGAGCGTAAGACTGGCCGTTCGGCGCGCATGCTGTTCGAAGTGCTGGGCGATCTGTGGGTGGTGTCGCGCAATCCGTACCTGCAGGACGACCTGCTGGCCAACCCCAAGCGACTCAAGGCGCTGACCGGTGCGCTGCATCACCGCATCAAGGCGATCGACGAACGCAGCCAGGGTAATGTCAAGGTGCTCAAGCTGGTAGTTGCCGCGCGTCAGGCGGTGGCGCAGTTTGAGGACGAATTCCGGCTGACGGCCAACCTGCGCAAGCGCACGCTTTCGGCCTTGGCCAAGATCACCCGCAAAGACAATATCCAGTTCGATGGCCTCGCCCGCGTGTCGCACGTGACGGACGCCACCGACTGGCGCGTGGAATACCCGTTCGTGGTGATCAACCCGGATACCGAGGAAGAAGTCGCGCCTATCGTCAAGGCGTGCATCGAGTTAGGTCTTACACTCATTCCGCGTGGCGGCGGCACGGGCTACACTGGCGGCGCGGTGCCGCTCACCAAGCTGTCCGCCGTGGTCAATACCGAAAAGCTGGACAGCTACAGCTCGATCGAACCGCGTGCCCTGCCGGGCGTGGCGAGCCGCGTGCCGACCATCCGTTGCGGTGCCGGTGTCGTCACGCGCCGCGTGATGGAGGCCGCTTCCGAAGCCGGGCTGGAGTTCGCTGTTGACCCTACGTCGGCCGACGCCTCCTGCATTGGCGGCAACGTCGCCATGAATGCCGGCGGCAAAAAAGCCGTACTGTGGGGCACTGCGCTGGACAACCTGGCCTCATGGCGCATGGTGACGCCGGATGCGACCTGGCTGGAAGTGGAGCGCCTCGACCATAACCTAGGCAAGATCCATGATGTCGAGTTGGCGCGCTTCCGCATCACCCGCTACAAGGAAGACGGCAAAACTCAGCAGGGCGAGCCGGAAATCCTGGAAATCCCCGGCAGTCACTTCAGAAAAACCGGCCTCGGCAAGGATGTCACGGATAAGTTTCTTGCCGGTTTGCCGGGTATCCAGAAAGAAGGCTGCGACGGCCTGATCACTTCGGCCACGTTTATCCTGCACCGGATGCCGGCGCACGTGCGTACCGTGTGCCTGGAGTTTTTCGGCTCGGTGGCGCTGGCGGTGCCGGCCATCGTCGAGATCAAGGATTATCTGGATGCGCATCCGCACACGCTGCTGGCCGGTCTGGAGCACCTGGACGAGCGCTACCTGAAGGCCGTTGGCTATGCGACCAAGGCCAACCGCGCGCAGCGCCCCAAGATGGTGCTGATCGCCGATATCGCCAGCGATGACGAAATCGCCGTGGGCGAGGCGGCATCGCACATCGTGCGGCTGGCCAATGCCCGTGGTGGCGAAGGCTTCATTGCCGTGAGCGCGGAAACGCGCAAGAAATTCTGGCTGGATCGCGCCCGCACTGCCGCGATTGCAGCTCATACCAACGCCTTCAAGATCAACGAGGACGTGGTCATCCCGCTGCCGCGACTGGGGGATTACTCCGATGGCATCGAGCGCATCAACATCGAGCTGTCGATCGGCAACAAGCTGAAGCTGCTCGATGCGCTGGAAAGTTTCCTGCGTGGCGATTTGCCGCTGCTGCAGGATGAAGATACGCAATCTGACCCCGAGCGCGTCGAGGCTCGGCGCGAGCAGGCGATTGCACTGATCGCAGGAACCCGGGCCCACTGGCACAAGGTGCTGCATGGCCTTGACTCACCGTTGCGAGAATTTGGCAATCTGGCGCAGGAGCTGATGACGCGAGCCGGCTTGGACGAGCTGACGCCGATGTTCCGCGCGGTGCAAGAATACCATGTGCGCGTTTCCTGGAAGCGCGAAGTGCGCAAGCCGCTGCACGAGATTTTCACTGGTCGCGAATACCAGAAGATTCTCGACCGGCTGGATGAAATTCACAAAACCGTGCTCAAGAGCCGCGTGTTCGTCGCGCTGCACATGCACGCCGGCGACGGCAACGTGCATACCAACATCCCGGTCAATTCCGATGACTACGCCATGCTGCAGGAAGCCAACGCCACCGTGGCGCGCATCATGCAGCTGGCTACCGATCTGGGCGGCGTGATTTCCGGCGAACATGGCATCGGCCTGACCAAGCTGGAATTCCTCGATGGCAAGACCATCGAGACTTTCGCCGAATACAAGCGTAAGGTCGACCCGGAGGGCCGCTTCAACAAGGGCAAGCTCATGGCCGGCGCCGACTTGCGCAACGCCTATACCCCCAGCTTCGGCCTGCTGGAGCTGGAATCGCTCATCATGGAGCAGTCCGCGATCGGCGAGATCGCCGATTCCATCAAGGATTGCCTGCGCTGCGGCAAGTGCAAGCCGGTGTGCACCACCCACGTGCCGCGCGCGAACCTGCTGTATTCGCCCCGCAACAAGATCCTGGCGACTTCGCTGCTGATCGAGGCTTTCCTGTACGAAGAACAGACCCGCCGTGGCGTATCGCTGAAGCACTTCGACGAGTTCAGCGATGTGGCCGACCATTGCACGGTATGCCACCGTTGCCTCAACCCATGCCCGGTGGATATCGATTTCGGCGATGTGTCCGTTGCCATGCGCAATTTCCTCCGCAAGCAGGGCAAAAAGAAATTCAACCCGGGGACGTTCGCCTCGATGGCCTTCCTCAATGCCAAAGACCCGGCTACGGTCAAGCTCATCCGTGCCAGCCTGATCGGCTTTGGCTACAAGGCGCAGCGACTGGCTTATCAGGCGGTGAAAAAATTCGGCCTGATCCGCGCCGGCAAACGCCAGCCTTCCGCCACGGTAGGCAAGCCGCCGCTCAAGGCGCAAGTGATCCACATCATCAACCGCCCGATGCCCAAGACGATGCCGACCAAGACCTCGCGCGCCTTGTTGGGGCTGGAAGACCCGACCATGGTGCCGGTGATCCGCAACCCGCAGAAGGTTAGCGACGATTCCGACGCGGTGTTTTATTTCCCCGGTTGCGGATCGGAACGCCTGTTCTCCAACGTCGGGCTGGCGACGCAAGCCATGTTGTACGAAGTCGGCGCCGTGACCGTGTTGCCGCCTGGCTACCTGTGCTGCGGCTACCCGCAAAGTGCCGCCGGCAACCACGACAAGGGCCAGCAGATCACGACCGAAAACCGCGTGCTGTTCCACCGTGTGGCCAACACGCTCAATTATCTCGACATCAAGACCGTGATCGTGTCCTGCGGCACCTGCATGGATCAACTGCTGAAATACGAGTTCGAGAAGATTTTTCCCGGTTGTCGCCTGCTCGACATCCACGAGTACCTGATGGAGAAGGGCGTCAAGGTCGAGGGCGTGACCGGCACGCGCTACATGTATCACGAGCCGTGCCACACGCCGATGAAGACTTATGCCTCTTCGCAGGTCACCAAGCAGTTGATGGGTACCGACGTGCCGCTCAACGACCGCTGCTGCGGCGAGGCCGGAAGTTTTGCCGTGAGCCGTCCCGATATTGCCACCCAGGTCAAGATGCGCAAGCAGGAAGAACTGGAAAGAGGCATGGAAAAACTCGGGTTGACGCCTGGGGCGCCAGAGCAGCCGGTGAAGATCCTGACTTCTTGCCCCGCGTGCCTGCAGGGTTTGAAGCGTTACGAGGATGATACCGGCGTCGAAGCGGATTACATCGTGGTTGAAATGGCCAAGCATCTGCTGGGCGCAGCCTGGATGGAAGATTACGTCGCCAAGGCCAATCAGGGCGGCATCGAAAAGGTCCTGCTGTAGTTCTTGAGCGGAGAGCAAATAACGGCGTTGGCCGTGCCTCGCCGTGTTGCCCGCACCGTGCTCGGCTTGCCGCCGCGATCTTGTTGCCCTGCTGCAGAATTTCCGTTGGATGATGAGCTAAAAAACAAAAAGCCCGCATTTGCGGGCTTTTTGTTGGCTGCAGCAGACTCGCGTCTTACTTCAGCTTGGTTTCCTTGTACAGCACATGCTTACGAGCAACCGGATCAAACTTCTTGATTTCCATCTTTTCCGGCATGGTGCGCTTGTTCTTGGTGGTGGTGTAGAAGTGACCGGTACCAGCGCTGGATTCCAGCTTGATTTTTTCACGCATGATAAAGGCTCCTTAGATCTTTTCGCCGTTAGCGCGCATTTCGGCCAGAACGGCATCAATGCCATTCTTGTCGATCGTGCGCAGTGCGGCGTTGGTGATGCGCATGCTTACCCAGCGATTTTCGCTTTCAACCCAGAACTTGCGGTTCTGCAGGTTGGGCAGGAAGCGACGCTTGGTCTTGTTGTTGGCGTGGGAAACATTGTTTCCGACCATCGGCTTTTTGCCGGTTACCTGACAGACGCGTGCCATGGATGTCTCCGAATTTCGAAAAACCGCTTTTATACCATGAAAGCGGGAGAGTTTTCAAGTTAAATCAATGTTTACCTGTACTGCCGAACCCGCCTTCGCCGCGATGGCTTGCCTCGAAATCCTCGACAATATTGAAGTCTGCGTGCAGTACCGGCACGATCACCAGTTGCGCGATGCGCTCCAGCGGATTGAGGATGAACGGGGTGCGGCTGCGGTTCCAGCACGAGACGAATAACTGGCCCTGATAGTCGGAGTCGATCAAGCCGACCAGGTTGCCGAGTACGATGCCGTGCTTGTGACCGAGGCCGGAGCGCGGCAGGATCATCGCCGCGTAGCCGGGGTCGGCCAGGTGGATGGCCATGCCGGTCGGGATCATCTCGGTTTCGCCCGGATGAATGGTCAGCACGTGCTCGGTGCAGGCGCGCAAATCCAGTCCAGCCGAACCGGGTGTGGCATAGGCGGGCAGACAGTGGTGCAGGCGCGGGTCGAGAATCTTGATGTC
>DAIDAS010000319.1 GCA_027310505.1 bacterium | reverse complement strand
AGGCTCAGGCTCAGGCTCAGGCGGCGCGGCAGCTAGGTCGGGGTCAATCAGGGCCGGGTAGGCCGTTTTTTCGGCGTCTGTAATGGAGGTGACATCTTCCGGAGGTCTGGATTCAGGCTCGGGTTCGAGGACGAAATCCAGCGTCGTAGTATCGACAGCGGGTAGCGCCTCATCTGCCATGGGCGTCTCTGCGGAGGCGGGAGGCGTGGGTTCAGGCTCTGTTGAAATCACCGTGTCAGTCGTGGGTTCGCTGACGGGCGATGCCTCAAAAATCGGCTCAGGCGGTGCAACCTCTTCTGCTGGCGCAGTCTCTGCCAGATGCGCTAGTGCGTTGAAGAGGTGATGGCAGTGGCCGCAACGCACATCGCCACGATGTGCTGCCAAGTGCTCCGGCTTGACGACAAAAGCCGTTTTGCATTCGGGGCAGGTAGTGACAAGGCTCACCGTTTTGTCCCGGTCAGCAGCGTCCAGTTCTCCATGAAAACTGGAGTGTGCATGTCAAACCAGGCTGTGTAGCAGGCGCTCACTTCTTCCGCTTGCTCTGCCAAAACGCCAGAGAGCGCGATACGACCACCCTTGCGGCAATGTCCGGCCAGGGCTGGTGCCAGCAGTTTGAGTGGGCTAGAGAGGATGTTGGCAACTACCACGTCGGCTTCAAACGGCGGCATGTCGTTTGGCAGCACGAAAGATACATCGGCGGCCTGGTTATTTTCAGCGTTGTAGCGGCTGGCGACCATGGCCTGCGGGTCTATATCCACTCCCAGTACCGTGCCGGCTCCCAGACGTTTTGCCGCAATCGCGAGTATGCCGGAGCCGCATCCGTAATCGAGCACGCTTTCACCCTGCTGCAGGTGGTCGGCCAGCCATGCCAGACATAAATGCGTGGTGGGATGGCTGCCCGTGCCGAAAGCGAGACCGGGATCGAGCACGATGTTCAGCGCGTCCGGGTTGGGTGCCACATGCCAAGAGGGCACGATCCACAAGTCGTCTCTGATACGTATCGGGTCGAACTGTGACTGGGTGGCGCGCACCCAGTCCTGCTCGGCAACGGTTTCTACAATGTAGGCAAGGTTGCTGAGCCCGGTGGACTCGGTCAGTGCGGACATGACCTTGTCCATATCCGCATCATCGTTGAACAGGGCGCTGACGACATTGTGTTGCCACATGCCGGGTGGTGGTTCTCCCGGCTCGCCGAAGATCGGTTGTTCGTCCTCGGTCTGGGCGTCGGCATCTTCGATGCTTGCCGAGAGTGCGCCAAGATCCATGAGCGCATCGCTCAAAACTTCGGCGGTTTCCTCCCCGGCCTGGATTTTAAGCGACTGCCAGGCCATTATTTGGACGCAATGCCGAGCTTGTTTTCCAGGTAATGAATGCTGGTACCGCCTTGGTGAAATGCGGCATCATTCATCAGCTCGACGTGCAGTGGAATATTGGTCTTGATGCCCTCCACCACCATTTCTGACAGCGCGATACGCATGCGGGCGATGGCCTGCTCACGGGTGTCGCCATAGGTGATGAGCTTGCCGATCATTGAGTCATAGTGCGGTGGCACCATGTAATTATGATAGGCATGGGTGTCGACGCGTACACCGGGGCCGCCTGGCATGTGAAAGCCGGTAATGCGACCCGGGGACGGCACGAAGGTGTGCGAATCCTCAGCATTGATGCGGCATTCAACAGAGTGGCCGCGCAACTGAATGTCTTTCTGCTTGAACGGCAGTTTCTTTCCGGCGGCAACCAGCAGCTGGGTTTGCACGATATCGATGCCTGTGATCTGCTCGGTGACGGGGTGTTCGACCTGAACGCGTGTGTTCATTTCAATGAAATAGAACTCGTTGTTTTCGTACAGGAATTCAAAAGTGCCGGCACCGCGATAGCCAATGGTGCGACAGGCTTCGGCGCAGCGTTCGCCGATCGCAGCGATCAGTTTGCGATCGATCCCGGGTGCAGGTGCTTCTTCAAGGACCTTTTGGTGGCGGCGCTGCATGGAGCAATCACGCTCGCCTAGGTATACGGCATTGCCGTGCTCGTCAGCCAGCACCTGGATCTCGATATGGCGCGGCTGGGTGAGGAATTTTTCCATGTACACCATGGGGTTGCCAAAAGCTGCCTGGGCTTCGGCCTTGGTCATGTTGACCGAGTTGAGCAGCGCCGCTTCTGTGTGCACGACGCGCATGCCTCGCCCGCCGCCGCCGCCTGCCGCCTTGATGATGACCGGGTAGCCGATCTGTTTGGCCATGCGCAGTGTTTCGTCAGGATCGTCGCCCAAGGCGCCGTCAGAACCCGGTACGCAGGGTACCCCAGCTTTCTTCATGGCATCTTTGGCGCTGACCTTGTCACCCATCAGGCGGATGGTTTCGGCGCGCGGGCCGATGAACACGAAACCGCTCTGCTCCACGCGCTCGGCGAAATCGGCGTTTTCCGACAGGAAACCATAGCCGGGATGGATGGCTTCCGCATCGGTTACTTCTGCTGCGCTGATGACCGCGGGAATGTTCAGGTAGCTTTGGCCGGAGGGGGCGGGACCGATACAGACCGACTCGTCAGCCAGCTTGACGTATTTGGCTTCGCGGTCGGCCTCGGAGTGTACGGCGACGGTCTTGATTCCCAGCTCGCGGCAGGCGCGCTGGACACGCAGGGCAATTTCGCCCCGGTTGGCGATGAGGACTTTCTCAAACATGGGAAACCCCTCTTGTTAGCCGATGATGAAGAGCGGTTCGCCGTATTCCACTGGCTGGCCGTTCTCTACCAGGATGGCCTTGATGACGCCGCCCTGGTCAGCTTCAATTTCGTTGAGCAGCTTCATGGCCTCGATGATGCACAGCGTGTCGCCGGCGGAAATGCTGCCGCCAACTTCGACAAAAGGCTTGGCATCCGGTGACGGCGAGCGGTAGAAGGTGCCGACCATGGGTGATTTGACCACGTGGCCGTCAATGGCTGGTGCGGCGGCTTCGGCAGCCGGAGTGGCCACTGCTGCAGCGGGTGCGGCTTGCATCATGGGTTGCGCCATGTAAGTCGGTGCGAACTGCATCTGGCCGCCAGCGGGTTGGCGGCTGATGCGTACCTTTTCTTCCCCTTCGGTCAGTTCCAGCTCCGAGATGCCGGATTCTTCGACCAGGTCGATCAGTTTTTTGAGTTTGCGCAGATCCATGAGATATCCTCTGACTAGGCTTTATTTCTAGTGTTGAGTGCGTAATCCAGCGCCAGAGCGTAACCTTGCGCACCCAGCCCGCAGATCACCCCGACGGCGATGTCGGAGAAATAGGAGTGGTGGCGGAAAGCCTCGCGGGCGTGGACGTTGGAAAGATGTACTTCGACGAACGGCACCTTGACTGCAGCCAGCGCGTCGCGCAATGCGACCGATGTATGGGTGAAGGCAGCAGGGTTGATGATGACGAAATCGACTTTGTGGGTGATCAGTGATTGCACTTTGCTTACCAGTTCGGCCTCGCTGTTGCTCTGGAATGTCTCCAGCGCGACCCCCGCAGCTTGCGCGCGTTCGGTCAGGTGCTGGTTGATTCCGGCGAGTGTTACGCTACCGTAGTGTTCCGGTTCACGCATGCCGAGCAGGTTCAGGTTGGGGCCGTGCAATACAAGGATTGTCTTGTTTTCAGCCATATTCGTATCGTTTCCGTTGCCGGAGAGAAGCGCAAGTTTGCCGCAATTTAATGGATATTGTCCAGCAGATTCGCGGGAGTTTGACGAAATTCCAGTTATTTCATACGGTTACAGCAATGGTGAAAGCACGCTTTCCAACGTCTCTCTTTCGATGCGGCCCAAATGGGTTGCGGCAATGCTGCCATCTCGTCTGAGCACGACGGTATAAGGCAGGACATCCCGATCATTGCCCATGGCCGTAGCCAGGTTCATGGCTTCTGCGTCGCCAACAAGCAGCGGGTAGGTGACCGGGGATTCTTGTGCAAACTGCTGCACTTTGGCAGCATCATCGGTGGAAATCCCCAGCACGACTACGCCGCGTGCGCGGTATTTGTTCTGTAGCGCTGACAATTCCGGCATTTCATCGCGGCATGGCGGGCACCAGGTCGCCCAGAAATTGACGATGATGACGTGGTTCCTCCATTGCCCCAGAGGCTGAATCTTTCCTTGAGCATCAGTGAATTTTGCAGCAAACAGGCTGTTGGTGATGGATTCCTTCTGGGCTGGTTGTGCGAAATGCATTACGGCGGCCACAAGCACGGCAACAAAAGCCATTGCCGCGCCAACAAGCATGATCAGCAGGCGGTTGCGGCTGCGCATTCGCCTGCCTTGGAAGCATAGAGCCCGTTGAGGCTGACCAGAAACCTGTTTGCATCCTGATAGCCTACTACCTTGAGGGGGGCCACTTCGCGTCCCTGTTGGTCGAAAAAGATGATGCCGGGCGGGCCGAACAGGGTAAAGCGCTTGAGTAGCGCATCATCTTCCGCCGTGTTCTGCGTCACGTCTGCCTGCAGCAGCACGGCATTTTTGAGCAGCTTCTGCACACGTGGGTCACGGAAAGTGTTCTGTTCGTATTCCTTGCATGAAACACACCAGTCTGCATAGAAATCGAGCATGACATATTTGCCTTTGGCTTGCGCCAGGGCCGTGTCCAGATCACTGACATTCTTGACAAGCTGAAACGGCAGCGCGGGTGTTGTCTCGGCTGTCGCCGTGGCGCGCAAGCCGGCCAGTGGTTGCAACGGGTTCTTGCTGCCTGCCAGGGCTCCCAGCAGCAATGCCGCCCCATACACCAGCAGAATGATGCCTACACCTTTCCAAAGCTTTGCCCAATGGCCCGCGTGGTGCGGCAGGCTGTCCAGCGCGCGCAGGTAGATGGCGGAAACAATCATCAGTGCTGCATACAAGCCCATTTGCAGCATGGGCGGGATCACCGGGCCGACCAGCCAGATAGCCATGCCCAGCATGAGTACACCGAAGAAATTGCGTACCGCGTTCATCCAGGCGCCGGCTTTCGGCAGCAATGCGCCAGCAGAAGCGCCGACCAACAGCAGCGGTACCCCCATGCCGATGGAGAGGGAAAACAGGGCGACTCCGCCCAGCACCACGTCGTGGGTCTGCCCGATATAAAGCAGTGCCCCCGCCAGAGGCGCGGCAACGCAGGGGCTGACGATCAGCGCCGATAGCGCCCCCATGACGAATACGCCCGTAAAACGTCCGCCCTTGATGCGATTGGTGACTTTGACCATACCGCTTTCCAGCCCGCTGGGCAGTTGCAGTTCATAAAAGCCGAACATGGAGAGCGCCCGTAGCACGAATATGAACGCGCCGAAACCCAGTGCCCACGGGTTTTGCAATGCCGAACTGATGAGATGCCCGGAGAGTCCTGCGGCCACACCGGCCAGTGTATAGGCCAAGGCCATGCCGAGGGTGTAGGCCAGCGACAGGTTGAATGCATGTATGCGGGTCGGATGTGCGCCCTGCCCCACGATGATGCCGGACAGGATGGGGATCATGGGAAATACGCAGGGTGTGAACGATAGCAACAATCCGAAGCCAAAAAATCCAGCAGCGATCAGCCACAGCTGACCACCTTGCAGCAGCGCTTTTACGTCATCCTGCTCGGCTGGTGCAGTCACGCCTTGAGTGGCGGTCTGTAGCGAGATCTCCAGCGTTTTCTTGATTGGCGCGTAACATAGCCCTTTTTCACTGCATCCTTGATAGGACGCCAGCAAGGTGATCGTGGCCGGTGGCGGCCCTGCATGCTGCAACCTGATGACGGCGTCGATGCTCCGGTGATATACCTCGGTATCGCCGAAATTGGCATCGTGTTTGGCCTCGCCCTTGGGCAGATCCACGCCCGCGATGCGGCTGGTCGAACCTTCTTTCAGCTTGAAGCTGATTTTGTCGCGGTAAAGATAATGGCCGGGTGCCACATCGAGACTGGCGCGCAGCGTCTGCTTGTCCTGGATGCTGACGGAGAGTTTGAAAGCCTGGTCTGGTTGCAAAAACCCCGCTTCAGCGGAATCCTCAAACAGGCTGCCGAGGCTGTTGGTAGAGGTGCCACCGGCAAACGCGGGTGTGGTGATCAGGAAAAACAACAGGAACAGGGTGCGTAGCATTAGCGAGAAGTCTCTTCAGATACCCATTGTAGATAAGCCGGCAAGCCGCCAGCGATTGGGACATGGATAATTTCGGGAAGTTCGTAAGGATGGTGCTTGCAAATCGCCGCTTCGATCTCCATATAACGTGCCTGGGTCGTCTTGATCAGCAACGGGATTTCCTGCGTGCTTTCGGTCTTGCCCTGCCAGTGGTAGATTGAGGTGCAGGGCGCGAGGATGTTGACGCACGCAGCCAGCCCTTGTTCGACCAGGTATTCAGCCAGATTTACGGCAACGGTTTGATCCGGCACATTGGTCAGGACGAGAATTTGATCCATACGAAGGTTTTCGATGCGCTTACTTTTATTGCTACTGATTTTACTCGCATTCCCCGTGCTGGAGTTGGTGTTGCTGTTCCAGCTGGCCGAGCGTTACGGCTGGTGGCTGCTGGGCTATCTGGTCTTTGCCGCGGTCTGCGGCTGGTTGCTGATACAGGATGAACGCTGGATGGCGTTCGGGCGCATGGCGGAAACCCTGCGCGAGGGGCAACATCCGGTGCGTGCCCTGCTCACCAGTGCCAAAAAAGTAGTGGCGGGCATTCTGCTGATTTTTCCGGGAGTGCTGAGCGATGTGATCGCGGTAGTGATCCTGCTGATCCCGGTACCGCGCAAGCAGTCTCCACGGAGTGACGATTCGGTTATCGAGGGCGAGTGGCGGCGCGAAGACTAGTATTGCGCTATGGTAAAATGCCAAATTTTCTCCACGCAGCCAGAGAGTTGAAGCATGTCTTTCCAGGTCACCATCCAGCCCAGCGGCCACACATTTGCTACCCAAAGCGATGAAACGATACTGAGCGCCGCGCTCGAAGCAGGATTCAACTTGCCCTATGGTTGCCGCAACGGCGCCTGTGGCGCCTGCAAGGGCAAGGTGCTGGAAGGCACTGTCGAGCATACGGATTATCAGGCACACGCCCTGAGCGAAAAGGATGTCGCGGAGGGTCTGGCCCTCTTCTGTTGCGCCAAGCCGCAAACCGACCTGGTCATCGAATGCCGCGAAGTCGGCCTGAAAGCGGCCATCCAGCCACGGACTCTGCCGTGCCGCGTGGAAAAGAAAGTCCAGCTTGCGCCCGACGTGATCGCCATGTACCTCAAGCTACCGGCTAACGAACGCCTGCAGTTCCTGCCCGGCCAGTATGTCGAGTTCTTGCTGAAAGATGGCGCCCGTCGTGCCTTTTCGCTCGCCAATGCGCCCTTCGATGACCAGACGCTGGAATTGCACCTGCGCCTGATTCCTGGCGGCAAATTTACCGAATACGTGTTCAAGGAGATGCCGGAAAAAACCATCCTGCGCTTCGAGGGGCCCTTCGGCACCTTTACCCTGCGTGAAGATAGCGATAAACCCATCATTTTCGTTGCGGGCGGAACCGGCTTTGCGCCCATCAAGGGGATTATCGAGCATGCCCTGCATCACGGCTGCAAGCGAGAGATGGTGCTTTACTGGGGGGCGCTGGCCGGGCAGGACTTATACATGCCCGAGCTGCCGCAAACGTGGGCGGCAGAGCATGCCAACTTCCGCTTCATTCCGGTATTGTCGGAACCTAAGCCTGAAGATGCCTGGACGGGACGCACCGGTTTCGTGCACCAGGCCGTGTTGTCGGATTATGCTGACCTGAGCGCCTACCAGGTCTATTGCTGTGGCGCGCCAGCCATGGTGGAGGTCGCACATCGCGATTTCACCGCCAGCGGATTGCCAGAGGGCGAATTTTTCTCTGACGCGTTTACCTTCGCGCCGAAGAAATAGAGAGCAGTGCCCTTAAACAAAAAAGCCGGCAATGCCGGCTTTTTTGTTGTCCAACAGAATCCTGAAATTTATGCGGCTTCCCGCAAAGCATATTCCAGGCTCTGCCGGTAATGCTGGTACGCTTCTGCCTGCTGATCCATTCTTTCCAGCAGCTTTGCCAGGGCAAGATGCGCCGCGCTGCTCGGCACTACACTGATGCTGGCTTCCAGATAGCTTTTGGCTTTGCCCCATAGCTCCTGGCGCACGCACAGGTTGCCCAGGGAGAGCAGCAGTCCTGCGTCATCATGGTGGCTTTGCAGCCAGAATTCGGCCTGCTGGAGCTGTTTGAGGGTATCGCTCCCGGCGCAATCGCCATACTTCGCCGCAAGCTCGCTCTCCCAGTATTTGGTCAGGCTCATTTCGATGATCTGGGCTGCCGTTGCGCCATCCCCGGCATCCAGGAAGCGTCGCGCACCCATCCGCGCCATCTGGGTTTGCAGGCGATCGGATTCAGGGATTTTCTTCCAGTACGCCAGCAATTCTTCACGATTTCCGGCGTGGCGCTCCAGGAGTTGCTGATGTGCCTGGTATTGAGCCTGCCAGTAATGCACGGGCTCGATGGCGTTCAGTTTTTCCAGGCGGGCCAACACATGCAGGACCTGTTCCCAGTTGCCGAGCCGCTGGTGCGCCTTGAGCAGCAATTTCATTGCAGGGGCGTAGTTGGGTTCGATTTTTTCCAGTTGCTGCAGTGGCTGCAGGGCCAGGGCATACTGGCGGCCTTCCAGCAGCAGTTCGGTGTGTGTCAGCAGGCGGGCAATGGACGCATCGGGCGCGAGACGCTCTGCCTCGGCCAGATAGAAATCACGCTTGGCCAGGTGCTTCATCCGGTGTGCGGCGCGTGCGGCTACCAAGGCGCTCAGACCTGCATCCTCGCCCAATTCGAGTGCACGCGCGGCGGCTGTTTCCGCCTTGCCGTAGCGGCCTTCCACCAAGGCATGCAGGCCTTCCAGCAGGGCGGCATGGGCTTCTTTCTGGCGTTGCGCCTGCTTGAACTTGCGCACGCTTTCCGGCAGGCGCAGGGTGTATTGGATCAGGCGCAGCGTGCCGTGCAGCGAGGCAAACCCCACTACCAGCAGGATGACCAGCAGGTTGAGCGAGAATTCGACGCGGTAAGGTGGCTGCACCACCAGCACATAGCCGTTGTTGGAGCCGAAGACCAGTGACAGCGCGACTGCCGCACCCAGGATAAACAACAGCCAGATCAGGTATCTCACTTGCTCCGCTCCAGCGCGAGCTTGTATTTGGCAACGGCATTTAGGCTTTCGCTGATATCCGGCAGCTGGATGGTGATGCTGCTGGAGGACAGCTGTTGCAAGGTGGCCTCATCGCGTTGCAGCAGCGCGATGCGGGCAGCGAGCAGGCGCAGCTTGAGGTTTTCCCGCAGGAAATAACTCTGTTCTGGCGCCAGCATCGGTTCTTCCGGATGATCCATGTGCTCCACGCGGACCATGTGCCGGATGTCCTGCCAGATTTCCTGGGTCAGGCGGCGCCATGGATTGGAATCCCAATCGGGCTTGCTGGCGCCGTCCTGCTTGGGGTGGCGTTCGCTGGCCAAGGGCAGTTTGTTGGCGGCATCCACCAGCGATTCCAGCTTGAGGCTCATGCCGACGATGTCTACGCTGGGTAGCGCCTGCAGTTTCTGGATGTCCTTGCCGATGATCTTGCGTAGCTGGATGATCTGCGGCTTGTCCAGTTCCTGCAGGCGGTTGTCTGCTGTTTGCAGCGCGAGCAGCGCCGGTTTGACGTTGCCTGCCAGTTGCAGTTGCTGGCTGGCGATGATGACCAGTTGCTCCGCTTCCGAAATGGTCCAGGCGTCGCGGTTGCTGGCGAGCTCGAGGTACAGCGTCTGTAGGGAATCCTGCTGGGCGCGGGATTCTTCCAGTTTCTGTTCCAGCAGCGCGATTTTCGCACCGGCCTGCACGGTAGTCTCGTCGGCCCGTCTGGAGAGTGCCAGGCTTTCGCGGTTGCGTCCGTCGAATTCACTCAGGCGTTGCGTGAGTGTTTTTTCCAGCTTGCTGCTGCGCTGTCGCTGATCGAGCCACTGCCAGGCGGTGGCGCAAATGGCGATGATCGCCAGCATCAGGGCGATTTGCGTGATCGGGCGTGCCGTTCCCGACGAAGCGGGTTCCGGGGTGGTCTGGTTTTCGATTTCAGTGTCTTCGCTCATGGCGTCTGTTGGCCTTGGTCGTGTTGGATCAGGCATTGCAGCATGCCTTCATCGCCGGGGTTTTCTGCGGTGGCCACCCGCAGGCCATATTGCTGCGCCAGTTCCGCAATCCGTGCATGGTTGACGCAGATCAGCGATTGCCGCAGCCATTCTGCTCCATCGGCCAGTTCGAGCAGGTTGCGCAAGGCTTCGCTGCTGGTGACAACCAGCGCGTATAGTTGCTTATTCTGCCACAGGCGGGGCAAATCGCCTGCATCCTGTTGTGGTTTGATGCGGCGGTAGCATTCTGCAGAAACCACTTCGGCGCCACGCGCACTGAGGGTTTCAGCCAGAAGTTCTCGGCCGCCCACCCCGCGGAAGAGCATGATGCGCCGTCCCGCCACAGCCTGCATTTCCGGTAGCGCGAGCAGGTGTTCGCTGTCATAGCGGTCTTGTGGCGTCAGCACCTGCCCGACCCCGAACTTGCGCAACTCGGCAGCGGTGCTGGCGCCGATGGCGGCGAAGCGCAACCGTGACGGGAGTGTGGGGCTGTGCTGCAGCATGCGCGGCATGGCTTGTTGCACCGCGTTGGTGCTGATGAAAATCGCCCAATCGGTGTCTGAGAGATGGCTCAGGCAAGCATCAAAGCGTGTGTAATCTTCAAGCGGCGCGATGGCCAGCAAGGGGAACAACAGTGGCGTCCCGCCATGTTGCCTGACCATGCTGGCCAATGCATGTGCTTGCCCGATCGGTCGCGTGATGGCGATGACGCGCCCCGAGAGCGCCGTATCAGGCATGGTCGTTGAGCGCGGCCAGGATCCTGTCGGCGCCCTGCTCCACCAGTTTTTGCGCCAGGGCCTTGCCGAGGGCATCGGCCTGTGCGGGAGCGCCAGTGACTTCGGCACGTACCATTTCGCCGCCATCCACGCTGGCGACGAAGCCGATCATGTGTAACTGGTTGCCGCGAATACGTGCAAAGGCTCCCAGCGGCACGGTGCAGCTACCGGCCAGCGCACGGCTCATGGCGCGTTCGGCTTCCACACAGGCCGCGCTTTCAGTGTGGTTCAAGGGCTGCAGCAGTGCGCGCACATCATCTCGGTCATCGCGGATTTCTATGCCTAGCGCGCCCTGCCCTACCGCGGGGATACTTTGTTCCGGATCGATGAGCTGGGTGATGCGATTTTCCAGTCCCAGGCGTTTCAGCCCGGCGGCGGCCAGGATGATCGCGGCATACTGGCCGTCATCCAGCTTGCGCAGACGGGTTTGCAGATTACCGCGCAGCGATTCGATTTTCAGGTGCGGGAACCGCGCTTGCAGCTGGCTTTGGCGGCGCAGGCTGGAGGTACCGACCACGCTGCCTTCGGGCAGGTCTTCCAGTCGCTCATGACGTATCGAGACAAAGGCATCGCGCGGATCTTCGCGTTCGCCGGTTGCCGCCAGCGCGAAACCTTCCGGCAGATGCATGGGGACATCTTTCATGGAATGCACGGCCAGGTCGGCGCGGCCATCTGCCAGTGCTTGCTCCAGCTCTTTGACGAACAGCCCTTTGCCGCCGATGCGCGCCAGCGGCGAATCCAGAATCTGGTCGCCAGTGGTGGTCATGCCGAGAATCGTTACCTCGGTGTCAGGATAAAGCGCTTGCAGGCGCGCCTGGATATGATGTGCCTGCCACATGGCAAGGGCACTTTCGCGTGAAGCGATGACCAGTTTTTTCAGGGGGCTATTCATAGGGAAATGCGTGATTGTGTTAAGGACGTGATTTTAACTTAATTCCCGAATCGGCCGCCGAATTCCCGAATGATGTGCTGTTGCCGGCGGCTGACCGGCAAGGCGTCCTGCACATTCTTGAGTAGTGCCACCCAGTGGATTTCACCATCAGTCCCGTGA
>DAIDAS010000302.1 GCA_027310505.1 bacterium | reverse complement strand
CCCTTCACGTCCGCCATGAACACCGGCACGCCGATGCGCGAGAATTGTTCCGCCAGCGATTGCAGGGTCACGGTCTTGCCGGTACCGGTCGCGCCAGCGATCAGGCCGTGGCGATTGGCCATGCGCGGCAGCAGGTATAACGGCTGCTGGCTCTTGGCGATCAGAAGCGGGTCGGTCATGTGTGTTTCTTTCTTCAAATTGTTGCAACAACATCCAGCGCTGCCGCCATATCAGGCGCGGCGCCCGTGGCGACCAGACAGCAGGCAAGCTGGGTAAGAATCGGGCACGGCACGGGCACTTCCCCCGCCAGCGCACGTTGTATCCAGTGGGCCGTCACAGCGGCGTCCATTTCCTCAGGCAGTTGCGGCACCGAGGCGATCACGCCCTCTTCCGCTTCTGCCAGAACCCGCTCCCGTCCGGCATCGAACCAGGCCATGCGCGGGCAGCGTTTGGGGTTGGCGTACACCTCGCCCTCGGTTCCGCGCAGCAGCAGCGCACGGGCCTGGGTGTCGCGGAAAAATGCCGCCATGCGGCCCACATATTCGGGGTGGGAAACGCTCACCACCCGCAACGACTGGTTGTCGAACGGGTCGGCGAGTTTGGCCAGTGTATGCGTGCTGTTGCGCACCCCCAGCCGCCAGCGTAGTTGCAACAAGGCATCCAGCCCCGGCGACAGCACGTCGATCGGCAGGAACACCACCTGCCCCGCATCCAGTTGCTGCTGTGCTGCATCGATCGACTCGGCCGCGGGCACACCCAGCGCCTCAAATACCTCGGCGCTCGTCACCCGTCTGGGGTCGGCCCGCACGCCGTGCACCAATACCGGCACCCCCAGCTTCTGCAGCAGCAGCGCCAGCAGCGGCGTAAGGTTGCCCTGCCTGCGCGCACCGTTGTAGGTGGGCAGCAGCACCGGCAGCGGCCTGCCCGCAGGTCGCTGCAGTCGCGACACGCGAGTCTGCATGGCGCGGTAGAAGCCCAACATTTCCGTCTCGGATTCGCCCTTGATGCGGAAAGCGACCAGCAGCGCCCCCAGTTCCAGCTCCGGTACCTGCCCATCCAGCATCGCGCCGTACAGCGCAAATGCGGTGTCTTCCGGGAGATCGGTCGCTCCGTCTTTGCCGCGCCCGACTTCCTTGATGATTTCGTTGTAATTCACTTCGTGCCGGCCTGTTAAAATACCCGACTATTTTACCCTGTAAGTATCCACATGATCCTATTGCGTGACCTGACCTATGGCCGTAGCGGCGAGCCGCTGGTCGAAGGCGCCAGCCTGCAGCTCCACCCCGGCTGGAAAATCGGCCTGATCGGCGCAAACGGCTGCGGCAAATCGTCTTTCTTTGCATTGCTGCGCGGCGAGCTGCATCAGGAATCGGGCGACCTGGAACTGCCCGCCAGCTGGGTGATGGCGCATGTGGGGCAAGACACACCCGCATTGCCGGATGCCGCGCTGGAATTCGTGCTGGATGGCGACGTGGAACTGCGCGAGGTGGAACGCGACATTGCCGCCGCCGAAGCCGCGCACGACGGCGAGCGCATCGGCCTGCTGCATGGCCGCTATGCCGAGATCGACGGCTATGCCTCGCGTGCCAAGGCGGCCAGCCTGCTGGCAGGGCTGGGGTTCAGCGATACCGATTTCGCCCGCCCGGTGGCCGAGTTTTCCGGCGGCTGGCGCGTGCGGCTCAATCTGGCACGGGCGCTAATGTGCCGCTCCGACCTGCTGCTGCTCGACGAACCGACCAACCACCTCGACCTCGATGCCGTATTGTGGCTGGAAGGCTGGCTCAAGCGCTATCCCGGCACGCTGCTGCTGATCTCGCACGACCGCGATTTTCTCGATGCCGTCACCGGCCACATCCTGCATTTCGAGCAGCAAAAACTGAAACTCTACACCGGCAATTACAGCACCTTCGAACGCACCCGCGCCGAGCATCTGGCCTTGCAGCAAGCCATGTACGAGAAGCAGCAGCGCGAAATGGCGCATCTCAGGACCTATATCGACCGCTTCCGTGCCCAGGCGACCAAGGCCCGCCAGGCGCAAAGCCGTATCAAGGCCCTGGCGCGCATGGAAGAAGTCGCCGCGGCGCATGTGGATACGCCGTTCAGCTTCGCCTTCCGCGAGCCTGTGGCGATGCCCGACACGCTGCTGGAATTGCGCGACGCTTCGGTAGGCTACAGCGATACCCCATTGATTTCCGGCATCAACTTCATGCTGCGCCCAGGCGAGCGCATTGCGCTTCTGGGGCCCAACGGGGCGGGCAAATCGACGCTGGTCAAACTGCTGGCGGGCGTGTTGCCGCCGCTAACCGGCATCCGCCGCGAAGGCAAGGGGCTCACCATCGGCTACTTCGCGCAGCACCAGTTGGAAGCATTGCGCCCCGAAGAATCCCCTTTGCAGCACATGATGCGCCTCGACCCGCAAACCCGCGAGCAAGAACACCGCAATTATCTCGGTGGCTTCGACTTCCGTGGCGACATGGTCACGTCACCTTGCAAGGCGTTTTCCGGCGGCGAAAAATCGCGCCTGGCACTGGCCCTGCTGATCTGGCAGCGCCCTAACCTGCTGCTACTGGACGAACCGACCAACCACCTCGACCTGGAAATGCGCGAGGCGCTGACGCTGGCCTTGCAGGAAACCGACGCCGCCGTGGTGCTGGTGTCGCACGATCGCCATTTGCTGCGCACCACCGCCGACACGCTGTATCTGGTTGCCGACCAAGGCTGCAAGGTGTTCGAAGGCGACCTCGACGACTATGCCAACTGGCTGGCGGAAAGCCGCCAGGCGGTCACGACGCCCGACGCCGCCAAGGCGCAGCGTAAGGAGACTCGCGCCGCCGAAGAGAAGTCACGTCAGGAAAAACTGGCGCAGCGCCGCCCGCTGGTGAAAGAAGTGGAAAAGCTGGAAAAACAGCTGGCCGGCTGGCAAGACGAGAAAACGCAGCTCGACACTCGCTTGACCGATCCGGCGCTCTACACCAACCCCGACCGCGCGTTGCTGGAAGGCCTGCTCAAGCGTCAGGCCGAATTGACCAACGACATCGAAACCGCCGAAATGCGCTGGCTGGAAATACACGAACTGCTGGAAGAATAGCCATTAGCCAGCAACTGGCTCATGTTTCTACTTGAATTCGTCCGCATATGCGGCTTCGGCTTCTGAGAAGCCAGCGTCGCCAACCTCCTGCCTGAGGGTGTCGTAATCGGCGAGTGCCCCTTTCAATGCGGGGTGCTCGACATAGGCCCGGTCATCGAATCGCGGATCTTCTTTCAGTTGCCGGCTGAGTGCCTCGTCATACCTCGCGCCGGCCTGATCCAGCACTTTCCTGGCATATTGGATCTTGGCAAGGTAGCGCATGAAGTTCCTGTGCCTGGAGACCGTCACTTCAGGCGCCCCCATGCTATCCACGAACAGATTCTGTGCCTCCATGTAGGCGGCCCTGACCTGATCCAACCCACTTTCTTCCGCCGGAGAGACCGTTGCAAACAGGGCAAACCATGCACCAAGCACTGCGATCAGTAAATTTTTCATTTGATTTCCCAAACTCCTTCTTTCAAATCTCGCCCTTGCGCGCCTTGTCCATCATCCAGATCAGCGTTTCCTCGATCTGCCTGGCCGCCTGCTCGGCCTTCGCGCTGTGCCCCTCAATGTAGCGCAAGGCATAGCTGGGGCGATCCAGCGCCAGATAAAGCTGCCCCTGTTTCTCGTAGATGGCAATCCGGCATGGGGCAAACACGGCGAACTCGGGGCTTTCCATCAGGATTTCAGCCCCGATGCCCAGGCTGCAATAGGAGCGCACTTCCAGCACCCCCTGCAACGGCAGGCCGCGCTGGCGGATATGCTCGCCGAGAGGAAAGCTCGCGGGACTGACGAAGTTCCTGCTCTCAGCCGCACTTTTCAGGCTGTCCACGACATCCTCATGGCTGACACCGGGTTCGACCTTGACGATGTAAAGGGGCGTATCCGGGTTGATGGGCGGCATGGGCTCGGCAAATGCCGACGGCATCCACAGCAATAACCCGACCATCAATAATTGCAGCCGCTGCATCTTGAATCCTTTCGTTATAATACGCCCCAAATTCAAACGCTCTCAGGGATACAACCTATGTCAGATAATATGCAAGATGGTTCCATTGACGCCTACACCCCCACCGAAATGGCCTACCGCGTCGAGACGGTAGGCGTTGCCAAGGCCAGAATGCCGCTAGTCCCCATGGTCGGACTGGGGATCATGGCCGGCGCGTTCATCGGCTTCGGCGCCATGAACTTTACCATGGCAATGGCACAAGGCATGCCGCGCATCCTCGCTTCCATGATGTTCTCGCTTGGCCTGATACTCGTCATCATCGGTGGCGCAGAAATGTTTACCGGCAACAACCTGATCGCCATGGCTTGGGCACAGGGCAAGATCAGGACACGCGAGGTAATGCGCAACTGGGGTTGGGTGTATCTCGCCAACCTGGTGGGCT
Source organism: bacterium (assembly GCA_027310505.1). Taxonomy (GTDB): domain Bacteria; phylum Pseudomonadota; class Gammaproteobacteria; order Burkholderiales; family Methylophilaceae; genus CAIJXJ01. The sequence goes on along the minus strand of DAIDAS010000302.1, from coordinate 375 downwards.
CCATCGCCATTGTCGCACTGGCTTACCTTTCCGACATCCTGCATTCGGTCGATCTTGCATACGGGGTGCAAGCACTCAAAATCGCCGTAGCCAAGACCAACCTTTCGTTCACCGAGGCTTTTTTCAAGGGCATCCTGTGCAATGCGCTGGTCTGTCTGGCAGTGTGGCTGTGCTTTGCAGCACGCACCGTCGTGGATCGGATTTTCTGCATCATTTTCCCGATCACCGCTTTCGTCAACATGGGGTTTGAGCACTGCGTCGCCAACATGTTCTTCATCCCCATGGGCTACCTCGCATCGCTGGATCCATCCATTGTCTCAGCCGCCAATCTGGCACAGGGTGCCACGGCGCATCTCAATATGGCAGGATTCATCA
>DAIDAS010000269.1 GCA_027310505.1 bacterium | reverse complement strand
GGCGAGGCCATGGGGCGGCTGGCCGTGGTGGTGGTCCTGATCGCCAATCTGGTGGTGCTGGTGCGATTGTCCGTGGTGAGCAGCGTGGTCTCGCCTCGCATTTTGCCTGACATCTTGCCGGTGCTGTTGAGCGGGTTTGTGCTGGGAGGGCTGGTCACATTCCTGATGTGGCGTACTATCAATCGGGATGGCGAATGGCCAATGCCGCAGCTTACCAACCCTACCGAGATCAAGACGGCGCTTGGTTTCGGCTTGATGTATGCAGGCGTGCTGGTCAGTGCCGCGTGGCTTTCCGACTATGCGGGCAGTGGTGGCCTGTATGCGCTGGCAGTAGTTTCCGGGTTGACCGATGTCGATGCCATTTCGCTTTCCAGCCTGCGCTTGTTCGAGCTGGGCAAGCTCGGCGCACATCAGGCCGTGACGGCCATTGCCGTTGCCTACCTCGCCAACCTGGCCTTCAAGTTTGGCCTGGTGGCGATTGTGGGTGGCGGCTTGCTAGCAAGGCGGTGCGCGCCTGGCGTCCTTGCGGTCGCGGCAGGTGTGGCGGGGGCGATCGTGTTGCTCCACTGAGTGTGCCCCGATCACGGAAAGGAGTGGTTCTTTGCGGTATAATTGACCACTTTTTTCGGCAGTAACCACCATGGAAGCAGAACAGCTCAATCTCATCGCCAGTCGGCTGGTCGACCTTTCCGAGCGCAGCATCGCGCTCAGGGGGTATCTTTGACTTCGCCAATAAACAGCATCGCCTGGAAGAAGTCACCGGGCTGCTGGAAGATCCGGCCATCTGGAACGACAGTAAGCGGGCCCAGGAACTCGGCCGCGAGCGCCGCAGCCTCGAGGCCGTCGTCAACACGCTGACCGAGGTCGATAACGGTCTGCGCGACGGGCAGGAACTGTTCGAGATGGCGCGTGCCGAAAACGACGACGATACGCTGTTGAGCGTGCAGGCCGATTCGGAAGCGCTCGAAGCTCGCGTCGCGGAACTGGAATTCCGCCGCATGTTCAATAATCCGATGGATCCCAACAACTGTTTCATCGACATTCAGGCCGGCTCAGGCGGTACCGAGGCGCAGGACTGGGCTTCGATGCTGTTGCGCATGTACTTGAAGTATTGCGAGCGCAAGGGCTTCCAGGTCGAGGTGCTGGAAGAGTCCGAAGGCGATGTGGCCGGCATCAAGAGTGCCAGCCTGAAAGTATCCGGCGAATATGCCTTTGGCACATTGCGTACCGAGATCGGCGTGCACCGGCTGGTGCGCAAATCCCCGTTCGACTCCGGCAACCGCCGCCACACCAGTTTCGCCAGCGTGTTCGTCTATCCGGAAGTGGATGATTCCATCGAGATCGAGATCAATCCGGCTGACCTGCGTATCGATACCTACCGGGCTTCTGGCGCCGGCGGTCAGCACATCAACAAGACCGACTCGGCGGTGCGTATCACGCACCTCCCGACCAATACCGTGGTGCAGTGCCAGAACGACCGTTCGCAGCACCGCAACAAGGATGAAGCCATGAACATGCTGAAGGCGCAGTTGTATGCGCTGGAGCTGCGCAAGCGCAACGAGGAAAAGCAGGCGCTGGAAGATTCCAAGACCGACATCGGCTGGGGGCACCAGATTCGCAGTTACGTGCTCGACCAGTCACGCATCAAGGATCTGCGTACCAACGTCGAAATCGGCAATACCCAATCTGTGCTGGACGGTGATCTCGACCCGTTCATCAACGAAAGTTTGAAGCAGGGAGTTTAAATTGAGCGAGCAAGAAAACCAGCAAACCACCCAGGACGAAAGCCATGTCATCGCCGAGCGTAGAGCCAAGCTGAAGGCGCTACGCGAGCAGGGTGTCGCCTTCCCTAACGATGCCCGCCGCACCCACCATGCCGCGGATCTGCACCGGGAGCACAGCGAGAAATCCGCCGAAGAACTCGAGCCGCAAGCCATTCGCGTCGGCGTTGCCGGCCGTATGATGCTGAAGCGTGTCATGGGCAAGGCCAGCTTTGCTACGGTACAGGATTCCACCAGCCGTATCCAGCTGTTCATCACCAAGGAACATCTCGGTGACGAGCTCTACGATGCTTTCAAGAAGTGGGATCTGGGCGATATCGTGTCGGCCGAGGGCGTGTTGTTCAAGACCAAAACCGGCGAGCTGTCGGTGAAGGTCGACAAGCTGCGCCTGGTGACCAAGTCGATTCGTCCGCTGCCGGAAAAATTCCATGGCCTGAGCGATCAGGAAACCAAATACCGCCAGCGCTACGTTGATCTCATCGTCTCCGAAGAAACGCGCAAGACGTTCGTTGCACGTAGCAAGATCGTGGCGGCTATCCGTCATTTCATGCTGGACAACCAGTTTCTCGAAGTCGAAACCCCGATGCTGCATCCGATTCCGGGTGGCGCATCGGCCAAGCCGTTCACCACGCACCATAACGCGCTGGATATGCAGATGTTCCTGCGCATCGCGCCTGAGTTGTTCCTCAAGCGCCTGATCGTGGGCGGCTTCGAGCGCGTGTTCGAGATCAACCGCAACTTCCGTAACGAAGGCCTCTCTGTGCGGCACAATCCTGAATTCACCATGATGGAGTTCTATGCCGCCTACACCGATTACAAGTGGCTGATGGACTTTACCGAGCAGTGCATCCGCGCGGCAGCCATCGCTGCGCAGGGTACGGCGACTGTCATGTATCAGGGGCGTGAAGTCGATCTGGCAAAACCGTTCCAGCGCCTTACCATTGTCGATGCGATCCAGAAATACGCGCCGCAATATACCGAGGCGCAACTCGAAGACGCGGCCTTCCTGCGTGCCGAACTGAAAAAGTTCGGTCTCGATGCATTGCCGCACCTCGGGCTGGGCGCGCTGCAACTGGCACTGTTTGAAGAAACTGCGGAAGCGCAGTTGTGGGAGCCGACCTATATCATCGACTACCCGGTAGAAGTCTCGCCATTGGCGCGTGCCTCCGACACGCTGCCCGGCATCACCGAGCGTTTCGAGTTGTTCATCACCGGGCGTGAAATTGCCAACGGTTTCTCCGAGTTGAACGATCCGGAAGATCAAGCCGAACGTTTCCGCAAGCAGGTGGAAGCCAAAGAAGCGGGGGACGACGAAGCCATGTATTACGATGCCGATTACATCCGCGCACTGGAATACGGTATGCCCCCGACGGGCGGCTGTGGTATCGGCATCGACCGTCTGGTCATGCTGCTCACCGACAGCCCGAGCATCCGCGACGTGATCCTGTTCCCGCACATGCGGCCTGAGGCGTAAGCCATATGGAAACCGTTACGCTTCAAGTCGGCGGCATGGCCTGTGGTGGCTGTGCCCATGCGGTTAGCCAGGCCCTGCAGGGCCTGGCTAACCGCATGGGCA
>DAIDAS010000258.1 GCA_027310505.1 bacterium | reverse complement strand
GGCCATCGCCAAGCGATTCAAGGCGCTGGTGGATGCGGAGCCCAATATGCGCGGTGTGCTGACGCGTGATGCCGACTACTTCATCCCGCTGCATGGTCGTGTGGTCAAGGCCCGCAAGCTTCAGGCCGACCTGTTCGTCTCCATCCATGCCGATGCCTTCGTCAGCCCGGATGCGCGTGGCTCATCCGTATTTGCCTTGTCCGAACACGGTGCCACCAGTGCCATGGCGCGCTTGCTGGCGAAACGAGAAAACGAATCCGATCTGATTGGCGGCGTACGTCTGGATGACAAAGATCCGTATCTTGCCAAGACCTTGCTTGATCTCTCGCAGACTGCCACCATCAGCGATAGCCTCAAACTGGCCAAAGCCGTTCTGGGCCGGCTGGGCGAAATCAATTCGCTCCACAAGGGTTCGGTAGAGCAGGCCGGTTTCGCTGTCCTCAAATCTCCTGACATCCCCTCCATTCTGGTCGAGACTGCCTTCATCAGTAACCCCGATGAAGAGAAACGTCTCAATGACGAGGATTACCAGCACAAGCTGGCAACAGCCATTCTTGCCGGCGTCAAGAAGTACTTCGCCAGCAATCCTCCATTGGCAAAATCCAAGATGGCGATGCAGGACTAACTTCACCTGAATACAGGCATGCTCTAAAGCTCATATCCGTAAGACTTGATCACAGCGCGTGTTTTTTCCGACTTGAGAAACTCGATCAATGCCTTGGCTGCCGGATTATCCTTGCCTCTCTTTAAAACTATAGCGTCTTGCCGGATTGCGGTATGCAGGTTTGCGGGCACGATCCATGCGGAACCTCTTTTGACCTTGCCATCTTCGTAGACCTGGGATAACGCTACAAACCCCAGTTCGGCATTGCCGGTGGAGACGAATTGATAGGTCTGGGAGATATTTTCCCCAATCACCAGCTTCTGTTGAATGGATTGTTCCAGCCCGAGCTTGTCGATGACCTCCTTGGCCGCAGCCCCGTACGGCGCCAGTCTGGGGTTGGCAATGGCGATGTGTTCAAAATTCCCTTTCTTAAGCACCTCACCTTTGTCGTCAACAACGCCTTGTTTTGCCGACCACAGCACCAGCCTGCCAATGGCATAGCTAAACCGGCTTTCTGGAACGGCTATATGTTCCTGCTCCAACTTTGCCGGGGTTTCATCATCAGCAGCAAGGAACACTTCATATGGGCCACCGTTCTTGATCTGGGCGTAGAAATTGCCTGTGGCCCCAAATGAAAGTACCAACTTATGCCCTGTGGATTTCTCAAAGTCGGCGGCGATCACCTTCATCGGCGTAGTAAAGTTGGCTGCAACGGCTACCAGAACTTCTTCCGAATTCGCGGATGTGGGTAGACTTAAGCCAAACAGGCTTGCAGTGAGGATGACAACGTGATTTTTCATGACAGCGCTTTCTGGGCAGGTGAAGTAATGTATGCAGATACAGCCGGGATTATGTGAGAGGCGTTGATTGTCGGCAAGCACCCTGACTCCTCAGCGTAGCGCAGGCTTGAATGACGTGAGTCCTTGATGTGCAATGATAATATGTTGTCGTGGTGATGGTCGAGAAGGAGGCTCCAATGGATCACTTTCAGAACCCAGGTTTGAGCAGGCGGAATTTTCTGGCATCTGTCATCGCGACGGGCTTTGCACTTGCCGTGCGGCCAGTCAACGCGCAGACGCTTATTCTTACCGATACCTCCGGCATCGTGGCTGACATGGTGCGTATTCCGGCCGCGGGGGCGATGATCCCCGCATATGTCGCCCATCCAGATAAAGGCAGCCAGTGGCCGGCTATTCTGGTAGTACAGGAAATCTTCGGCGTACATGAACATATCAAGGATATCTGCCGCAGGCTTGCAAAGCTTGGATACCTGGCGATTGCTCCTGAGTTGTTTTTCCGTCAGGGTGACGTATCCGGCCTGAAAGACATTAACGAAATCATCTCCACGGTCGTAAGCAAAGTGCCGGATGCCCAGGTTTTATCAGACCTGGATGCCGCCTTGGGCTGGATCGAGGGTAACGGTATGGCGGAACCCGGTCAGGCGGGTATCACCGGTTTCTGTTGGGGTGGTCGTATTGTCTGGCTTTATGCGGCGCACAACCCAGAAATCAAGGCGGGGGTTGCCTGGTATGGCAAGCTGGAAGGGGCCGGCAATGACTTGCAACCGGTGCATCCTCTGGATATTGCCACAGACCTCAAAGTGCCTGTATTAGGACTGTATGGCGGCTTGGATCAGAGTATCACCCAAGAGCGCGTGCAACGGATGCAGGAGATGCTTGCGCTTGGACGTAGCGGTTCGGAGATTGTTGTTTATCCGGATGCGCCGCATGCCTTTTTTGCCGATTATCGCCCGAGTTACCGCAAGGAAGCAGCCGAGGATGGCTGGCGACGACTGAAACTGTGGTTTGATGGCCATGGGTTGCCACCAGCCTGATGTCGCTGCAATTATGGAATATACCGGGTATGGCTGGGCTCAGCTCTGTCTTCGGACGTACGTTGCAAGTCCGGTCGCAAGGCAAGAAATGCCACGATCGCAGCCAGTGCAAGGCATGCCGCAAAAATAAAAGCGCCCGCTGGATGTATCAGCCACAGCGCTCCCGCAACGAGGGATGCAGGCAGGTAAATCATGCCGGTCACGAAGTTGTAGACTCCGATCGCGGACGCACGCCGCTCAAGCTCTATATCTGCGATGAAGGCCTTGCTTTGTGCTTCGTCGATTGAATAGAACAGGCCATAGATGACGAACAGGGCGATGACCTGCCATTGCGTGGCCGCAAAAGCGAAGCCGATACTCATCAAGAGATAGATCAGGTAGCCCAGAATGATGATCCGGGCCCTGCCTATGCGGTCGCCCAGTTTACCGACCAGCGGTGCGGCAACGACGAACGAAATGTTGAACAAGGCATAAAGCAGCACGATGTCCTTGACGGCGAAACCTACGCTATACGCACGCAGCAGCAGAAAGCCGAAACTGAAGTAGGCCAGAGAGAAAATGCCGGCCGTGACGAGGTAACGCTTGAGTTGCGGGCTCAAGGTCTTCCATGTGTCGGCAATGTTCTCGCGCGGGTGCCGGGTACCGGGTTGATCCTTGATGAGTCCCAGGACTACGATGCTCAACAGGGCGGGAATGAGCGCGACCCAGAACAGCACCTGATACGTCGCAGCGCCATCGCCCAGCCATGAAAGCAGGCCGTAAGCCATGAGCGGGCCCAGAACGGCCCCGGACTTGTCGAGCGCCTTGTGTACGCCGAACGAGTAGCCCCTTGTATCTTTGGTGGCTACCGCCGAAAGCCAGGCATCGCGCGGCGGCCCCCGGAAACTCTTTCCCAGCCGCTCGATGACACGAAATACGCCGAGTCCGACCACTGAACTGGTGACCAGCAAAATGGCCTTGGCCAGCGTGGAGAACCCATATCCGGCCATTGCGAAGACTTTGCGCTTGCCCGACCGATCCGATAACCAGCCTGAAAGGTAATTCAAGGAGGATGCGGCAAGGTCGGCAAGACCCTCGACCAAGCCTAACAGGGCAGCCGAGGCTCCGGCGATGGTCGTGAAAAAAATCGCAAAAACCGAAAAAATCATCTCGGAGCTGAGATCCGTCAGCAAACTCACGAGTCCGAGCTTGAGCACGTCAGGGTGCACGCCAAGCCGCCTGCTTGCTGAATCAGGCGGAGTATTGCTGTTTACGTCGATTTTGGCTGTCATACGCTGAGTTCTCGATAACGGCAGAACGTTGGGAGGCTCGCGCAACTGTGGTTGCTGGCCCGATATCGCCATGCACAAGAGCCGTACGCCTACCTTCAAGCGTACAGGGTACATGAACCATGCGACCTTGGTGACCGATTTATGCTGTCGCTGCAAATTAGGCTGGAACCATACGGTACTGTTTCAGTCCAATTTGCTAAGGAGATTAATGATGCTGCGCATGAGCAAATTGGCCGATTACGGCACGGTGATAATGACATTCATGGCTCAGGAGCCGCAACAGGTGCGGAGTGCACTGGAAATTGCCATGGCGGTGGGGCTGGAGGTGCCGACGGTGAGCAAGCTGCTGAAGAGGCTGGTGCGGGCAAATCTGCTGCTTTCGCAGCGTGGCGCTCGGGGTGGTTACATGTTGCCCATGGCGCCAGATGAGATTTCGGTAGCTGCCATTATCGATGCCATCGAGGGGTATCCCATGGGCCTCACCGAATGCAGCAGTATTCCTGGTATGTGCGCGCGTGAATCCGCATGCGCTGTACGCGGCAACTGGCAGCGAATCAGCCGGATCGTTCGCGCTACGCTGGAGCGCGTGACGCTGGCCGAACTGGCTTGCCGGCCGCCATCGGCCGCCAGTGTCGACCGCAACGTTGTAGACGCCAGCGAGGCATTCAGCATGTAGTCAAGTTAAGCAGGGGTGCAAGATGAGCACTACGGCAAGGCAACTGGATGAACTGATCGGCCGCGAATACCGGGACGGTTTCTACACGACGCTGGAAACCGATACGGTGCCGCGCGGGTTGAGCGAAGAGATCATCCGCATGATCTCCGCTCGCAAGAGCGAGCCGGAATTCATGCTCGAATGGCGACTGAAGGCTTACCGTCACTGGTTGACCATGACCGAGCCGCAGTGGGCGAACGTGCATCATCCCGTCATCGATTATCAGGATATTTTCTATTATTCGGCGCCAAAATCGGAGAAATACGGCCCGCGTAGTCTGGCGGAGGTCGATCCGGAACTGCTGCGTACTTACGAGAGGCTGGGCATTCCGCTCAAGGAGCAGGAAATGCTGGCCGGTGTCGCGGTGGACGCGGTCTTCGACAGTGTTTCGGTGGCGACCACTTTCAAGGAAAAGCTCGGCGAACTGGGGATTATTTTCTGCCCGTTTTCCGAGGCAGTGCAAAAGCATCCTGATCTGGTACGGCAATACCTGGGTACGGTGGTGCCGTACACCGACAACTTTTTCGCCAGCCTCAATTCGGCGGTGTTCAGTGATGGTTCGTTTTGTTATATCCCGCCGGGCGTGCGCTGCCCGATTGAGTTGTCCACCTATTTTCGCATCAACGCCAGGAACACCGGGCAGTTCGAGCGCACGCTCATCATCGCCGACAAAGATGCCTATGTCAGCTATCTGGAAGGCTGCACCGCACCGATGCGAGACGAAAACCAGTTGCATGCCGCGGTCGTGGAACTGGTCGCTCTCGAAGGCGCGCGCATCAAGTATGCGACGGTGCAGAACTGGTATCCGGGCGACAAAGACGGGCGTGGGGGTATCTACAACTTCGTCACCAAGCGCGGCGATTGCCGTGGAGATAACGCGCATATTTCATGGACGCAGGTGGAAACCGGTTCGGCCATTACCTGGAAGTACCCCAGCGTGATCCTGCGCGGCGATAACGCGGTGGGCGAGTTCTACTCGGTCGCGCTTACCAACCATTACCAGCAGGCCGACACCGGTACCAAGATGATCCACATCGGCCGCAACACCAGAAGTACCGTGCTGTCGAAGGGTATTTCCGCAGGTCATGGCCAGAATTCCTATCGCGGATTGATCAAGGTGCTGTCTAACGCAGAAAACGCGCGCAACTACACGCAGTGCGACTCGCTGTTGCTGGGCAATCAATGCGGGGCGCATACCTTCCCTTACATCGAGGTGAAAAATCCGGGCGCCAGGGTAGAGCACGAAGCCTCTACCTCGCGCATCGGCGAAGACCAGCTGTTCTATTGCACGCAGCGCGGCATTGCGCCGGAAGATGCCGTATCGATGATCGTCAGCGGCTTCTGCAAGGCGGTGTTCCAGGAATTGCCGATGGAATTCGCGGTAGAAGCGCGGAAGTTGCTGGGCGTGAGTCTTGAAGGCGGTACAGGGTAGGGAGAAACATTCATGCTGACCGTAAAGAATTTGCATGTAGCCATCGACGGCAAGGAAATCCTGCGCGGCATCGACCTCAACGTGCGTGCCGGTGAGGTGCACGCCATCATGGGGCCGAATGGTTCCGGCAAGAGCACGCTGGCACAGGTGCTGGCCGGACGCGAAGGCTATCGGGTGACGGCCGGCACGGCACGCTATCTTGGGCGCAATTTGTTGGCTATGACGCCGGAACAACGTGCGCGCGAAGGCGTATTCCTCGCCTTCCAGTATCCAGTAGAAATCCCCGGCGTGAGCAATGCGCTGTTCCTCAAGACCAGTCTCAACGCTGTGCGCAAGCAACACGGATTGCCGGAGCTCGACGCCATGGATTTTCTCGCGTTGGTGCGTGACAGAATGAAACGGGTGGGGATGGATGAAGTGCTCCTGTCGCGTGCCGTTAACGAAGGCTTTTCCGGCGGTGAGAAGAAGCGCAACGAAATCTTGCAGTTGACGGTGCTGGAACCGAAATTGGCCATTCTCGACGAAACAGACTCCGGCCTCGATATCGACGCGCTCAAGCAGGTGGCTGACGGCGTTAACGCCATGCGCAATGCCAGGCGCGCCATCGTACTGGTGACCCATTATCAGCGGCTGCTGAATTACATCGTGCCGGATCATGTGCACGTGTTGTCGCAGGGACGCATCGCGAAATCGGGGGGTGCCGGGCTGGCATTCGAGTTGGAACAGCATGGATACGGCTGGGTTGAAGCCGGGAACGAGGCAAGTCGGGTGGCTTAGGAGAAACAAATGAACGTGCAGCCGGATCTCCTGCAACACTTGGAACTGGAGCGCATGCCAGAAGCGCTGGCCGGCCACGATGTGCCATGGGTGAGGCTGGCACGCGAGTCGGCATTCGGGCGCTTTGCAGCACGCGGTTTTCCTACACGGCGCGACGAGGAGTGGAAATATACCGACGTGACGGCGTTGGGCAGGCGCGCCTCGCTGGCACCGGATCATATTCCGCCCGACCCATCGTCGGAAGCCGCGCTGCATGCCTGGACATTGACCAATGAGGGGATGCACCTGATGGTGTTTGTCAACGGTCATTACGATGCTGACTTGTCGACGATCGATGGGTTGCCGGACGGTGTTCGGCTGACCAGCCTGGCGCAAGCGCTGGATGAAGCGCAAGACCTGCCGCGGCCGTTCTTCGATGTACGAAACGAGCACACCATCTTCGCCTCCCTCAATACTGCCTTCGCCACTGACGGGGCCATGCTGCAGTTGGCCCCCGGGACAGTGCTGGACGCGCCTGTTTACCTGCTGTTTATCGCCAGCGGCCATGGCGTGGCGGTCTATCCGCGCAATATCGTGGTGGCCGGGGAGGGTGCGCGGGCCACGATGGTCGAACATTACCTTGGCATGGTGGACGCGCATAACTTTACCAATGCCATCACGCAGATTAGTTTGGGTGCCGGGGCCGTCATCGAACACTGCAAACTGCTGCAGGAAGGCAGTGCGGCCTCGCATATTGCCGGAATCCATGCAGACCTGATGGCCGGCAGCAGCTTCGTTTCGCACTCATTCGCACTGGGCGCTCGCATGGGACGCAATGACATCACTGCGCGCTTGCTGGAGCGTGATTGTCGCTGCACGCTCAACGGGCTCTATCTGCTCGATGGCAGGCAGCACATGGATCATCACACGCGCATCGACCATCTCGCGCCGGATGGCGTCAGCCGGGAACAATACCGGGGTGTGATGGACGGTGAATCACATGGCGTGTTCAACGGCAAGTTGGTGGTGCATCCGGGTGCTGACGGTACCGACGCCCACCAGTCCAGCCGCAATCTGCTGCTGTCGCGACAGGCGGAAGTGGACACCAAGCCGCAACTGGAGATTTTCGCCGATAACGTCAAATGCACGCATGGCGCTACGGTCGGACAACTGGACGAAAATCACCTGTTCTACCTGCGTTCACGTGGGATTGATGCCGAGTCGGCGCGATCGCTGCTGATCTATGGTTTCGCTAACGACATCGTGGCGCGGGTCAGTGCGCCGAATTTGCGCGGGCGTATAGAACAACTGGTGCTGGAGCGTTTGCCGCATGGCGAAAGTATCAAGGAGCTACTGTGATCATGAACAGCAACCCGTCTCTTCACCTCGATGACCTGCAGGCAAATTACTGGCGCGTGGATTTCCCGATCCTCGATAGCGTGGTGCACGGCAAGCCACTGGCCTATCTGGACAACGCCGCTACCACGCAGAAGCCGCAGGCCGTGATTGAAGCTGTTCGTCAGTATTACCGGCGCGACAACGCCAACGTGCATCGTGGCGTGCATACCCTGAGCCAGCGCGCCACTGAAGCTTATGCTGCGGCGCGGGGCAGGGTGCAGCGTTTTATCAATGCCGCCAGCCCCGATGAAATCATTTTTGTGCGTGGCGCTACCGAAGCCATTAATCTGGTGGCGCAAAGTTATGGACGTAGTCGCTTCAAACCCGGCGACGAAATCATCCTGAGTGCCATGGAGCACCATTCCAACATCGTGCCCTGGCAGATGGTCTGTCAGCAGACCGGTGCCAGTCTGCGTATCATCCCAATCGACGATAGCGGTGAACTCAGGATGGAGGCCTATCAGGCCATGCTCAACGAGCATACGTGCATGGTGGCGGTTACCCACGTCTCCAATGCGCTCGGCACCATCAATCCGGTCAAATCCATGATTACCCGGGCGCATGCTCATGGTGTGCCGGTGTTGCTTGACGGTGCCCAGGCGATTGCCCATCTGGCGGTGGATGTGCGGGAACTGGATTGCGACTTCTATGCGTTTTCCGGACACAAGCTGTACGGCCCCATGGGCATCGGCGTGTTGTATGGCAAGGAGCCGTTGCTCGAAACCATGCCGCCCTGGCAGGGCGGCGGGGACATGATCAGCTCGGTGAGTTTCGAACATACCGAATACAATGCGCTGCCCTACAAGTTTGAGGCAGGCACCCCTAATGTCGCCGGCGCCGTCGGGCTGGCAGCTGCACTGGATTACCTCACGGCTATCGGGATTGATACAGTGGCTGCCCATGAAAATGAGCTGCTGACCTATGGAACACGTGTGCTGGAGCAGGTGCCAGGTCTGCGCATGATCGGTACCGCCCGTGACAAGGCCGGCATCTTGTCCTTCGTGCTGAATGGTGTACATGCCCACGACATTGGCACCATCCTGGATCGTCAGGGTGTGGCCGTCCGCGCCGGGCATCATTGCGCGATGCCCCTCATGGCGCGCTTCGGCGTGGCTGCTACGGCGCGCGCATCGTTCGCCCTGTATAACACCCGCAAGGAGGTGGACGCGCTGGCAGCCGGGCTGGATAAAGTTCTGGAGGTATTTCAATCATGAACGATCTGCGCGATCTCTATCAGGAAATCATCTTCGACCACTACCGCCATCCGCATAATTTCGGCCCGCTGGGTGGCGCGAATCGTCAGGCCGAAGGCTACAACCCACTGTGCGGCGACAAGGTGACACTGTATCTGCGGATGGATGACGATGTCATCAGCGACGTGCACTTCGAAGGCTCCGGTTGTGCCATTTCCACGGCCTCTGCCTCGCTGATGACGGAGGCCCTCAAAGGCAAGCATCAGGACGAGGCATTGCGCTTGCTGGACAACTTTCACGGCATGGTGACCGGTACCGCGACTGGCGAAGAACTTGGCAAACTGAAAGCCCTGGCCGGGGTGCGCGAATTCCCGGAACGGGTGAAGTGTGCCACGTTGGCCTGGCATACCCTGCAGGCTGCGCTGGAGAACAGGAATGGACAAGAAACCGTCTCGACAGAGTAGAAAACTGTTCGACGTGTGGGGCCTTGGCGTAAAGCGGGAATCGCTTTCCATGCCGGACGGGCTGGAGGCGCGCGTGATCGATGGTCTGCGTACCATCTACGACCCTGAGATCCCGGTCAACATTTACGACCTCGGCCTGATTTACGGGCTGGAAGTTGACCCTTCAGGCGATGTGCGCATCCGCATGACCTTGACTGCGCCCAACTGTCCGGTAGCGCAGAGCTTTCCCGATACGGTGAGGGACACGTTGCAGTGTCTTGATGGCGTTGGCGACGTGAAAGTGGAACTGGTATGGGATCCACCGTGGAGCCGTGATCACATGTCTGAGGCGGCCAGGCTGCAACTAGGTATGTTCTGAAAACAGGGGGGCACAATCATGAGCGACTGGATCGATGTGGCGTCAGTGGAAGACTTTCTACCCGGCACCTGCCGGGTGGTAACGGCTGATGAAACGCCCATCGCTGTGTTCAACCTCGACGGGCGCTATTACGCAATCGCCAATCTCTGCACTCATGAGGCCGCCGAACTGTCCGATGGCACACTCAATGGCGAAGAGATCATCTGCCCATTGCATGGAGCCCGCTTTTCGGTGGTGACTGGCGCCGTGCTGGGACCTCCGGCTTACGAAAACTTGCGTACCTTCCCGGTACGTGTGGTCGATGGTTGGATCGAGGTGGATGCCGAAGCAGAAGGTCCGTGAGCCGGGCATGGCGATTGCAGGGTATAAGACACTGCTCTGTGGCAGTGTGACGTAGCGCGGGCGGTCTCACCGCCGTAGCCTCCTCTTTTCCCGGAAGAGGTCTGGTATAGGCTGAAGCAGAAGAAACCGCCCTCGTTACGACCCGCCCAGTGGTTTGACCGATTGGACATTTCCCTTCGTATTAAATTCCGGTGAAGTGTTTTTGATTCAAAAAACCGACTCGAACTTACTGATGCATTGTGTATCAAACCCTTAGTGTTCCATTTGGTGAGTGCGCTCATGCGCATTTCTTTAATGCCCGTTCGCAACGGGCGAAAACTCGAAAGGGTAGGAAGCCATGGAAACGTTTAAAATCAACAAGGTGCTCGTAGGCGAAGCGTTAGTGGGTGATGGCAACGAAGTCGCCCACGTCGATCTCATCATCGGGCCGCGCGGTAGTGGTGCCGAAACCGCTTTCTGCATTGCCCTGACTAACCAGAAACGGGGCGATAACTCTCTGCTTTCGGTAGTAGCGCCCAATCTCATGACCAAGCCGCCAACGGTCATGTTCAACAAGGTGGATATCAAGAACGCCAAACAGGCCGTGCAGATGTTCGGGCCGGCACAATGCGGCGTGGCTGCCGCAGTGGCCGACAGTGTCAGGGAGGGCGTGATTCCCGTTGCGGAAGCTAACGACCTGTTTATCTGCGTGGGTGTTTTCATCCACTGGGATGCCGAGGACAACGCCAAAATCCAGGATTGGAATTATGAAGCCACCAAACTGGCGCTCAAGCGGGCAGTAGCAGGATTGCCAATGCCGGCCGAGGTGATTGCCCAGGAGCAGGTGGTCCACCATCCGCTCGCTGCGCATGACTACAAAAAAGGCGGATTTTAGTGAACGCAGGTCGGGTGGATTTCTGGTTGTCCGTGCCCTAAAGTGAAAAGCCCGGGTGAGCGGATGGATTTTGCGCACCCTCCATTAACAGCGATGCTGCGCAGGGGGTAGAATGACCTTTGCGGCTGCAAAAATATTTATCAATGGAGGGCTTATCATGAATGGCATCAATTGGTTGAAGCATTTCCTGACGGTTACCATGACGTTCATTGCAGTGGCTTCGGCTCAGGCCTTTGCCGCTGACGTTGGCGTCTCGGTCACGATCGGCCAGCCCGGTTTTTATGGCCGTATCGACATCGGGGACTACCCTTATCCGCAGCCCGTGCTGGTCTATCCAGAGCCTGTCATCATCCATCGTCCGGCAGGCGTAGTCTACGAGCCGATCTACATGCGAGTGCCTCCAGGCCATGCGAAAAGATGGCGCTATTACTGCGGCAGGTACAACGCATGCGGCCAGCCAGTCTATTTTGTGCAGGATCGCTGGTACAACGAGGTTTATGTCCCGCAATATCGCGAGCGGCACGGCGACCGCGAGTGGCATGAAGACCATGAAGACCGCGAGTGGCATGATCGCGACAGGGGGCGTGATCACGACCGCGACCGTGG
>DAIDAS010000238.1 GCA_027310505.1 bacterium | reverse complement strand
GCTGTAGATGGTGATGAAACAGCGATTCGTGCCGCAGCAGGCAAGATCAAGCTAAACGTGGAAACCCCGGTCAAGTTCGGCGAAGCCAATCCTGCCACCTTTATGATCAAGCACCCCATGTTCACCGGCCTGCAGCGCGACCTGGCTTCCGGCGGCTACAAACCGGCGTTCTACATCCAGAAGGTGGCATTCAACTACAACGGCAAGCCGATCATGCATGTGGATGTCGGTGTAGCGATTGCAGAAGACCCGTACATGCGCTTCTACTATGTACCAGACGCGCCAGGCGTACTGGAAGTGAAGGCGGATGACAACGAAGGAAAATCCTTTACCCACTCCGTCGAGATCAAGGGCTAACCCCCGGACATCACGCGTTGGAAACGACAAGGGGCGCCGCGGCGCCCCTTGTCGTTCATATCTTCCGGATCACCGCAGCGACATGCGCTGCAAGACGTCATCCTTGTCCACGACCTTATGCTTGATAGCCGCGACAACGTGCAAAACAATCAGCGCGACCAGCACCGAAGCCGCGACTTCGTGCGCCTCCTTGAAGGCTTCACGCAGCCCTTCATTGTTGAGCCCTTCTACCAACCGCACACCAAACCAGACGATTCCATACTTGCTGAAAGCTGCCATCACCGCACCGGTGGCCGGCACGGCCAGCATCATCAGGTAAAGCGCCTTGTGCGTCACGTCAGCCAGTTTCTGCTCCCACGCCTGCATGGTGGCAGGAAAATCAGGCGCTTCATGCGTCAGACGCCAGAACAGGCGCAGCAGGATCAGTGCCAACACGGTAACACCCAAGGATTTGTGCAGGTTGAAATAAAAGGAACGGGGGCTCATCGGTTCGGAGAATTGCAATGAATATAACCCCAGGTTGAAGAGATCTATGGACGGTACCTTAGGCAGATCCTTGGGCAATTCGGACATATACCAACCCAGTCCGAGCATGGCAAAAATCAACACCCCGACGACCAAGTGCAGGATGATCGCGACCTTGTTGTAACGTTGTATCGAATCGTTCATTGTTCCGCCTGTTATAGTGATTTCACGAATAAATTAAGACCGCTGGAATATACACCTTTTTTTTGCTCCGAGGCACCATCACTTCCGCCAACGAACCAAAGCTGAAAACACCTGCCAAAGCATGGGAATCATGCTGTTCACGCACCAGAAAACTGCCATAACAGAAGACCCGTGCCTGCCCGCAAAGTTCTCGCTGATAGACAGGCCGCTGTAGAAACCGTGCGTAAAACGCTACACTCTGGAAAATTCGCCCAACTGACGAGACCACCATGCCATACAGATCATTTGCCTTGTTTGCCCTGTGTTTCCCTTTGCTGTCCATCGCCGACCCTTTACCGGTAGAGCAGGCAGCGCCAGGCATCTATGTGCATCACGGCGTACATAAGGACATCGACGCCGGCTACGGTGGAGACATCTGCAACATCGGCTTCATCGTCGGCGACAAAGGCGTTGCCATCATCGACAGTGGCGGCTCCCCTAAAATCGGCGCGCAACTACGCGAGGCTGTACGCAAGGTAACGCATCTGCCCATCCTTTACGTCATCAACACGCACGTCCATCCTGACCATATTTTCGGTAATGCCGCCTTCAAGGATGACCACCCCGCTTTTGTCGGCCACGAAAAACTGGCCGCCGCCATGGCACAGCGCAAGGAAGCCTACCTGCGCCATCAGGATGAATGGGTGGGAGCCGATGCCGCAGGCAGTGAGATGACCCCCCCCACCCTCGCCGTCAAATCTACGCAAACCGTAGATCTGGGCGGTCGGACCCTGTTGCTGACGGCATATCCTGCCGCCCATACTCACGCCGACCTCAGTGTGCTGGACAGCGCCACCAAAACACTATGGACAGGCGACCTGCTATTCGTCGAGCGCACCCCGTCCATCGACGGTGATATCAAGGGCTGGCTGAAAGTCATCGAGCAACTGCACAACACCCCGGCAACACTTGCCATCCCCGGCCACGGGCCGGTTCCCGCAGACTGGCATGCCGCGCTGGACAACGAGCACCGCTACCTTGCCACCCTGCTCGATGACGTGCGGGCAGCGATCAAACAGGGGCGCACCATGGAGCAGACCATGGATACCGCCGCCCATTCGGAGCAAGGAAAATGGACACTGTTCGACATCGTTAATCGACGCAACGTCAACTTTGTCTTTCCTGTTCTGGAATGGGAATAAATTGTTCCATTTCAGCCACAAGCGGCTGAAGTGAACCAGCACTCCCCGGGCAAATTCTCCAATGTCCGACTTGCGGTTCCATGCAACGCGTCGTGTCGCCGAGCACCTGGCTTTAGCTGATACAATGCAGGCTTTTTGACGTTTTGGTTACATCGGCGGAGATGGCGCACAGCAACAGAAAATTGGACTGGATCGACAACGCCCTGCTCCTGGCATTGATTTTTTCCGTTGGGCTGCATCTGATCGTTTTCGTCGTCCTCCACCCGCTCCGCCCTGATGCCGAGCGGGTCGCGCCGTCCCTTGAAGTGGTCCTGCAACCGCCCAAGCCAGAACCTCCGCCAGCGCCGGAACCAAAACCG
The DNA here is from genome assembly GCA_027310505.1 of bacterium. Classification (GTDB taxonomy): domain Bacteria; phylum Pseudomonadota; class Gammaproteobacteria; order Burkholderiales; family Methylophilaceae; genus CAIJXJ01. Next base: position 7,904 of record DAIDAS010000238.1, on the reverse strand, counting down.
GAGCCGCCCAAGGTCGAGCAACCCAAGCCCAAACCACCCCAGGCCGAGCAGCCGAAACCTCTGCCCCCAAAGGCTCCGCCACCGCCGGCCAAAACACCGTTGCCTCCGTCGTCGTTACCGGAGGAGCATATCAGTACGCCCGCACCCGCCACTGTGCCCCCTCCGCCTGTGATAGCTGCGGCACCGGCCAAGGAAGCCGAACCGGCTTTTACCGCCCCGCCGCCGGAGCCTGAAAAACCCAAAGGCCCATCCTCGCAAGAAGTCGACACGGCATTGGGCAACTATGGCAGCCTGCTGGCGCGCGAATTCGCCAAATACAAGCAATACCCACGCATCGCACAGATGCGCGGCTGGCAGGGGACCGTGCGCATCAAACTGGAGGTTGATGCCAACGGTGTCGTAACTTCAAGCGTGGTGAGCGAATCCAGCGGCTTTGAGGCTCTCGACAAACAGGCACTGGAAATGGCCAGGAAAGCCACGCCACTGCCGATGCCGCCGGAAGCACTACGCCACAGGCCATTTATCATTACGGTTCCGGTGCTGTTCCGTCTCGAGTAAAACCGTATTGTGCAAAAACCTCGTGCGCTCAGACACCTGCTGCTGATCCATGAACTGACGTTCGTGCTGCTGATCGTCCTGGCCGTCACCGCTGGCGCTGTCGGCCTCCGCTCCTGGCAGAAGGCTTCGCAGGAATCGCAACGCATCAATTCCCTCATTCAGGAAATTCAGCAAACCCGCGGAGACCTCTATCGCCAGATGAAGGAACTGTTCGACGCCTATTTTCTGGCTGATCCGCAAGCCCGAGGGGAATATGACGGATACACCCTCAAGGTCAATGACCATTTCCGGCAGCTTCGTGCACTGGCCGTAGGCGAGGAGGAACTCGCGGCGATCGACGGCCTGCAGCAAAGCTACCGGGAATTTCTTGGCGAGACTGGCGGCATCCTGAAGCGTTACCAGACACTACCCGACGACACCCTGAAAAAAGCCTTGAACACCGATCTGGAAAACGGGGTCTTCAAACGCTACGAAGCCGTGTCATCCAGCGCCGAGAAACTGCTCTCACTGAAGCAGGAGGAACTCCGCCAGCGGCTGGAAGCAGCACAGCGCACCTCCATGCTGTGGCTAACCATTCCGATCGCGCTCGCAGCGTTGCTGCTGCTGTTCTCCAGACTATTCTTGCAGCGTGCAATCGTGACCCCCATCGCCGACATATTGCGCGCCACCTCTGAAATCAGCGCCGGGAAACTGGAGCGCAAGGTTCCGCAAACAGGCACTACCGAGCTTAGCACGCTGGCACAAGCCATCAACCAGATGGCGACGGACCTGGCTCACAGCCAGGAGGCGCTGGTGCGTAGCGAGAAGCAGGCCGCCCAAGGAGCTCTGGTTCCGATGCTGGCGCACAACATCCGCAACCCGCTGGCGAGCATACGCGCCGTTGCCCAGGTGGCCGACACCCCCGATATCAGTGAGGAAACCCGCGAATCGCTGCATGACATCATCAGCACCGTCGACAGACTAGAGCGCTGGACCGGCGCACTGCTCGCCTATTTGCATCCACTCAAGCCACAACTGGCCGAAACCAGCTTGCAGCATATCCTGGCCGGCGCGATGGCTCCGCTGCAACAAAAAGCCCGGGGGAAATCCATCTCCGTGGAATTGCAACCCATGAATCCGCCAATCACATTGACCACGGATGAACACCTACTGGAGCAGATGATCTATAACCTGCTGCTTAACGCCGTGGACGCGTCCCCGGCCCATTCCAGCATCATCATCGAGTGCGCCACAGTGGCAGACCGGATTCATGTACTCATCCTGGACCATGGCGCCGGCATGCCGTTCACTCCCAACCCCAGTGATCTTAGCCCAGGGCCATCCACCAAGCGTTTTGGTACCGGGCTGGGGATTCCCTTCGCGTTCAAGGTCTGCGAAGCCCTGGGTGGCAAAGTTGCCTTCACCCACCGCCCGAATGGCGGCACGCTGGTCAGCATCGATCTGCCGCGGTAACCAACGGCCACTGCTGCAATATCTGGTAGCGCACTCCCCGATCAGTCGCGACCGACTCCACCAACACGAACGCATCCACCGGCCACGTCATCGGCGCGACGACCTGCGACTCCAGAATCTGCCTGACGTTGCGCAGCAAGGTCACATGCGTCTTGAACTCGCGCCGATCGAACTGGAAGCCTGCAGCCATCAGTTCCTGCTGTAGCGCCACGACCAATTGATCCAGCGCCGGCACTTTTTCCTGCGATGCGGCATAACCAATCCGGTTATGCCGCCAGAATGAAAGTCTGTCCAACACCAACCCGAATGACGGCACGGACACTTTGCCCGCAGCTTCGATCAATTGCGGCAGGCGCGCTCGCTCCATTTCCCCCAGGAACAGCAATGTCATATGCAGGTTATCCGCGCGCATGACGCGCGCCTCGCAACGCGGCTGATATTCCATTGCCAGCCTGTGCAGCGCACGCTGTAACTTTGCTTCTGGCCATAGTGCGAAAAACACCCGCGCCACACTCGAATCTTTAATCTGCATTTCTGGCATCTCCACGCTTGCCTTGCTGCGAGTTTTTATCAACAATGGGAGCATCTAGAACAGAACATACCAGAATGTTAAATCAGTCGATTCCTGATTTCGAACTCCCCGCCACCAACGGCAAGCAATTCCATTCTTCGCAATACGCCGGCAAAAAGCTGGTCATCTATTTCTACCCCAAGGATTCGACGCCCGGCTGCACGACCGAGGGGCAGCAGTTCCGGGATTTATACGCACAATTCCAGGCCTCAAATGCCGAAATTCTTGGCATATCGCGTGATAGCCTGAAGTCGCACGAAAATTTCAAGACCAAACAATGTTTTCCTTTCGAACTGCTGTCGGACGCCGAAGAACTGGCCTGCAACCTGTTCGGTGTCATGAAAATGAAAAACATGTATGGCAAACAGGTACGCGGCATCGAGCGTAGTACCTTCGTCATCGATGGATCCGGCGTTCTTCGCCGCGAATGGCGTGGTGTGAAAGTAGATGGGCACGCACAGGAAGTGCTGGATTTCATAAAAACTTTATAGAAAGCATCCCGGAATGGCAAAAAAACATGGCACCACGACCAAGCTCTTTGTCCTCGATACCAATGTATTGATGCACGACCCTTCCAGCCTGTTCCGGTTTGAAGAGCACGATGTCTACCTGCCCATGGTCACCCTAGAGGAACTGGACAACAACAAGAAAGGGCTGACCGAGGTCGCCCGCAACGCCCGCCAGGCCAGCCGAAACCTGGAAGAAATCATCGGCGCACGTTTCGCCAACCTGGAAGAAGGTTGTCCGCTATCGATCAATAACAACAACTTCAGCACTGGCCGCCTGTTTCTGCAAACCCACGCCGTCAGTGTCGAACTTCCCATGCTGGCAGGCAGCAAGGCCGACAACCAGATTCTGGGCGTCGTCGTCCACTTGCAACAGAAATACCACGACCGCCAGGTCATCCTTGTCAGCAAGGACATCAACATTCGCATCAAAGCGCGTGCTATGGGCATCGCGGCGGAAGACTACTTCAATGACAAGGTGCTGGAGGATACCGAACTCCTCTACACCGGCATGAAAGAACTGCCGTCGGATTTCTGGGATAAACACAGCAAGTCCATGGAGTCGTGGCAGGAGTCCGGCAAGATGTTTTACCGCGTCACAGGACCGCTCTGCCCGTCTTTCATGGTCAATGAGTTTGTGTATTACGAATTCGACAAGCCTTTCCACGCCATCGTGCGCCAGCAGGAAGGGAAAACCGCCGTGCTCGAAGTGCTCAAGGACTTCTCCCAGCAAAAACATAACGTGTGGGGAATCACTGCCCGTAACCGCGAACAGAACTTCGCGCTCAACCTGCTGATGGATCCAGACGTCGATTTCATCACGCTGCTGGGACAGGCAGGTACCGGAAAAACGCTACTGACGCTGGCGTCAGCCCTCACTCAGACGCTGGACAAGAAAATCTATAGCGAAATCATCATGACGCGCGTGACGGTGCCTGTGGGCGAAGACATCGGTTTTCTGCCAGGCACCGAGGAAGAAAAAATGGCGCCTTGGATGGGGGCACTCGAAGACAATCTGGATGTGCTCAACAAATCGGACGAAGACGCCGGAGAATGGGGCCGTGCCGCGACACAAGACCTGATCCGTACCCGCATCAAGATCAAGTCGCTCAATTTCATGCGAGGACGCACCTTCCTGCACAAATTCCTCATCATTGACGAGGCGCAGAACCTGACACCCAAGCAGATGAAAACTCTGATCACCCGCGCGGGCCCTGGCACCAAGGTGGTCTGCCTCGGCAACATTGCACAGATCGACACACCTTATTTGACCGAAGGCAGCTCAGGTCTCACCTACGTCGTCGACCGCTTCAAAGGCTGGGCACACAACGGCCATGTGACGCTGATGCGAGGTGAACGTTCGCGCCTGGCCGATTTCGCCGCCGAGATACTGTAGGCTCTGCTAGAATCAGAGCGCCCCGCAGTCCATGTGTGGTAACCAAGGGGCTTAAACTCTCATGAATCTCGGCTTTTACATTATTCTGTCGGCACAGTTCATTTCGGCACTCGCCGACAATGCGTTGCTGTTCGCCGCCATCGCGCTACTGGCGCAAATGCACGCGCCCGATTGGCACACCCCGTTGCTGCAGGAGTTCTTCGTCATCTCCTACATCATACTGGCGCCATTCGTCGGTTCATTTGCCGATGCCCTGCCCAAGGGCAGAGTCATGTTTCTCTCAAACGCCATCAAGTTTTTCGGCTGTGTCGCGATGCTCCTCGGCGTGCCGCCACTCTATGCCTATGGTATTGTCGGTATCGGCGCTGCAGCGTATTCGCCAGCCAAGTACGGCATATTGACCGAGTTCCTTCCGCCACAGTTTCTGGTCAAAGCCAACGGCTGGATGGAGGGCTCGACGGTACTGGCCATCATTCTCGGCGCAATCGCCGGCGGGAAACTCGCTTCGGCAAACCCTCAGTTTTCCGTTGTGATCATCACCGGCCTTTATCTGCTTGCTGCAACCTTCAACCTGTATATCCCCAAGGTCCCCATTGACCACCGGATGCCGAAGAAGAATCCGTTGTATGCGCTACACGACTTCTGGCACTCATTCACGGCGCTGTGGCGCGATCCGCAGGGCCAGGTCTCCCTCGCCGTTACCACGCTCTTCTGGGGAGCCGGTGCCACGTTGCGCCTGGTTGTCATCGCATGGGCTGCATCCGCCCTTAATTTCGGTCTCGATCACGCTACGCAGCTGACCGCGATGGTGGCCATAGGCATCGCCATTGGCTCGGTTTTCGCAGCACGCTACGTCAAGCTCGAAGATTCGATCAAAGTCCTGCCAGCAGGCATTCTGATGGGCTTACTCGTCATCAGCATGGCGCTGCTGCATGATTGGCGCATTGCGGCGCTGATCCTGTTCTTCATCGGTGTCCTGAGCGGTTATTTTGTCGTCCCGCTCAATGCACTACTGCAGCACCGCGGACATATTCTGATCGGTGCTGGCCATTCCATTGCCGTACAGAATTTCAACGAAAATATTGGCATATTGCTACTGATTGGCGCCTATACCATGATGGTCAAGCACAACCTTCCCATCCACATCATCGTGCTGGTTTTCGGTGCATTTGTCAGCGTCGTGATGGGGATCATCTACCGCACCTATCTCTCGCAGAAATCCTCAGTAGCCTAAAGATCAAATTAAAAAAGCCGCACGGCTCTTTCTGCGGTGCGGCTTTTTTATTGCGGCAATATCCTAATGCAATTTCACGTGCGGCTCGGTACGCTTGGTAATAAGTCGGGCCACAGTATCCAAAGCCACCTTGGTAAACCCATGCAGCGCATACAAATGCATTTTATACAATGAGTTATACATGATGCGCGCCATATAGCCCTGGATAAACAGGTCACCCTTGGTTAATCCGCCCATGAGGCTCCCCACCGTTGAGTACTTGCCCAGATTGACCAGTGAACCAAAATCCCGGTAACGGTATTCCGGCAAGGGCTTCCCACGCAGACGATTCATGACGCTCTTCACCAGCATTGATGCTTGCTGGTGTGCGGCCTGCGCACGTGGCGGAACCAGTTTCCCCTCCCCCGCCTCCGGCCAAGGACAAGCCGCGCAATCCCCAAATGCAAAAATATCCGGATCGCGCGTCACCTGCAATGTCGGCCCGACAATCAACTGGTTGGCCCAATTTGTTTCCAGACCATTGATGTCCTTGAGAAAATCCGGTGCTTTGATCCCTGCAGCCCATACCACCAGCCTCGCGGGGATCATCCCGCCACCCTCGGTATAGACCCCGTTGTTGTCGACCCGAGTGACTCGCTCTCCCAGGCGCAACTCCACATTCAGCGCCTGCAATTCCCTTTGGGCTGCGAGAGAAATATGTTCCGGCAATCCCGGCAGGATGCGGGGAGCAGCCTCAATCACGCTGATTTTTACATCGCGATCCGGATCGATCTTATCCAGCCCGTATGCCGCCAGTTCCCGCGTGGTGTTGTGCAATTCCGCAGCCAATTCGACTCCCGTCGCGCCCGCGCCGATAATCGCGACATTCAGCTGTCCCTGACTTATGCTCCACTCCTGGGTTGCCGCGCGAATGCAGGAGTTGATTAGGCGACGATGAAATGCCGTTGCATCCGCCTGGGTATCCAGGGCAATGCAGTGCTCCTTCACACCCGGTACGCCAAAGTCGTTGGAGACGCTCCCCACCGCCATGATGAGCGTATCGTACTTGATGGAACGACGCGGGATGAGTAACTCCCCTTCATCGTCATAGACTGGAGAGAGATAGATTTCCTTCATGACGCGGCTTAAACCTTCCATCGCACCCCTGCGGTACTTGAAATGGTGCCATCGCGCCTGAGCCATGTACTCCAACTCGTGCTCATCCAGATCCATACTGCCTGCTGCAACTTCATGCAGCAGTGGCTTCCATAAATGTGTCGGAGCCTTGTCTACCAAAGTGATCATGGCCTTGCCACGACGCCCGAGCTTGTCGCCCAGGCGCGTAGCCAGTTCCAGACCACCCGCGCCACCACCAACGATCACCACGTGGTGATTGGATGCCATCGTCATTAAAAATATCCTTACTCGTTGCCCGTCGTGCTACCGTGCGTGCGAACCCATGCCTGAATTTTCAGTACTTCGTCCGGTACCAGTCCATTGTTGGGATCTGTCGGATCCATCAGGCCCTTACCCTTGGCACCCATGCCACCGTTGGTGCCATGCCAGATGGTTTCGAACATGCCCTTGTTGGTTGCGTCTTTCGCATATCTGAAGTTCGGGCCATGCAGGCTAGGCCCAGTTTGCCCCTGCGCATCCCCACCATGACATTGGGTGCAGGAATACATCTGGAACAACTTCTTGCCCTTATCAATCGCATCCTGCTGTCCGATGTAGGGATTTTTCCCGGTAGCGGCAAATTCTTTGGCCGCAGGTGTGTCAAATAGCTCCGGCTTGATTTCCATCGGTTTGCCATCCTGAGTCGTGACAAACTCAATCATCTTCCCATTGGCTCCGGCTTTATCGCCGCCGGTACTTTTCCCGCCATCCTTGCCGCAGGCCACAATACCGAAGGACACGATCAGCGCCATAACAAGCAGATTCTTTTGTTGCATGGTTTCCTCCCGAATTTGATTTGATTGTCTTGCGATTCTAACCCAAACCACTTGTCCCGGAAAACAAAACGGCCACCGATGAGGTGGCCGCTGATATTGCTGAATACCTTATTACTTCGGGCATCCGGAAAAAGTTGTGGGTTTAGGGTTTTGACGTAGCCTAGGTTTTACGTTCACTCTCCGGAAAAAGTTGTGGGTGCTGCCCCTCTGCACGTTTGACGATTGAGGCATCAAGCCGGAGGGGCGCTCCCTCGCC
>DAIDAS010000230.1 GCA_027310505.1 bacterium | reverse complement strand
CTCGAGGTGCTGCGGAACTGGCTGATCGTCTGCTGCGCCAACTTCATTGGCGCCGCCGGTCTGGCGGTGCTGGTTTACCTCTCAGGCCATCCGGAAATGAACAATGGCCTCGTGGCGGCCAAGTATGTGCAGATTGCCGCCGCCAAGACCGCCATGCCCTTCTGGACGGCCTTTTTCAAAGGCATGCTGTGCAACGTGCTGGTATGCATGGCCGTATGGATGGCACTGGCCGGACGCAGCGTGATGGACAAGGTCATCGCGATTGTTTTCCCGATTTCGGCTTTCGTTGCGGCAGGCTTCGAACACAGCATCGCCAACATGTACCTGATTCCGCTGGGCATGATGCTGCAAGACCCAGGTGCGCCAACCATCACCTGGCCCGGCTTTTTCCACAACCTGATCCCGGTCATCATGGGCAACCTGGTTGGCGGTAGCGTACTGGTAGGTGTGGTGTACCACATCATCTACCGGCGCGGCGCCAAGGTTGGGTGATTCAGATGGCCGATCAGCGCCCTTGGCGACCCGATCCCCACGCCCCGATTTCGGCAGCCGACATCGCCGAAGACTTCGCGGAGGGCAGCTGGGACATGAACCTGCGACACGCCCATGCGCGTGTCGATGCGTTGCGGAACAAGCCGCAACCGGGCCGAGCGAATGGCATGCCTACGCCACCTTGCTGGGCGGCGGAACGCAGCTGCCCCCATTGAAACCGGTGCGCGACTTTTCGGACTGGATGAGGTTCGATGCGCCGGCGCTCAAGGGAGATAAGTCACACGTAACCTACTTCCCCAGCGAATCGCACAAAATCGATGCCGCCGTGCTGCCGAAAAGCGGCATGACCTTTCTGATCCAGACCGTGCAGTATCGTGAGAAATACGGCAGCGGCACCGAGGTGTTCCTGTCTGCGGTAAAAAATTTCACGGCCATGGCGTTGGCATCAACCAGATCATCGACAACTGGGCGGCAGTCAACTTTGGCACCAACTGGCTACAGTTCATGAACGCCCATCATGAGGGGGCCTCGCTGAAACAGGCCGCCAAACAGACGTTTACCGGCAGGATGGCGGAAAGGCTGGGGTTGACCTCGGTTGACGTCAGCCGGGTCAACTGGGCGCTTGAAACCGAGTATCCCACGCTGGTTACGGTCTTCAAGTGTCCGGATTTTGGGACAGACCGCGCATGGAACGACTATGCCAACGCATGGGTACTGGCGCGGGGAAGGCCCAGGCTGGAGGTGATGCCCAGAACCATCCATGCCGAACCGCCAAAGCCGGTATATCCGATCCCGCCGCAATTGCTGCAAGCCGTGGGACGGCTACCGGACGAACAGCGCGAGGTGGTGTTGCGCCGCTTGCAAGAGAATTACGCAAAGCAGTCAGAGGCTGCTACGGACATCACCCCGCCGGGCAATGACCACGGACACGAACGCTAGGCCATCTGGCTTCAGCCGCTTTCGCGCTCGAACAGCAGCTTGCGTTCCGGCAACCGCAACAACGGCTTCACTTCACAGTATTCCAGGTCTTTTTCATCGCTGAAGCGCACCGCAGCCTCGCCAGAGCGCACCTCGCGGGCGATGGCCTGCACGCTGGACTGCCAGTGCGCCAGCAGTGCGGGCCAATCGGGGAATTGTTCAACCGAAAAATCCTTGCGCGCCTTGTCCTGCGCCAAACCGAGCACACCCGGAAGCAGCGCCTCTTCGGCCGCAATACCGCTGAACCTGGCATCGTCGCTGCGGACCTTGGCAAAGGCCACCGCTGCCACTTGCTCCCCAGCCAGCGCCAGCGATGCATAGATCGGCAGTTGCGGCTCAGTGATACGCGCCTGCGCCCAGTTTTTGTAGTCCACGGTAGCACCGGTTTTGTAATCGATGATCACTAACTGGCCATCGTCCAAAGCATCGATGCGATCGATCACCAGTCGCACGGCAATGCCTTCGATTTCCAACCGCACTTCCCGCTCGCAGGCCTCTACCTCGAAAGGCGCCGTGCGGGTTTTTTCGAAATTGAGCCAGGATAAAACCAGTTGCCGCAACCGGCCGCCTTCCAGCGCCGTAAATCCAGGTGGCAGCGGTTCCTCGCGCGCAGCGTTGAAGGCTTCCAGTGCCTGCGCTACAGCTTCGGCCACGGCCGCCGCGAGGGCTTCATCCGACATTTCCGCCAGCGTGGCCGAACCACGCCCTTGCCAGAAGCGTTCCAGGGCGGCATGCAGCAGGCTGCCGCGTCCGGCGGCATCCAGCCCTTCTACCGGCACGTCCAGCGCACGTGCGCCCAGACGGAACTGGTAATACGCCCAAGCCGGGCAAACCGCTTGCGCCTTGAGCAGCCCAGCCCCACCGGGAATACGCTCGCCCTCGATGGCTGGCGGCGCCAGGTGGTCATTCTCCTGCGAGATCGCGCTGACCGGGTTGGCAGCGAGCATCTCCGCCAGCGTAGCCGCGAGTTCCACTTCGCCCGGCAGGGATGGCAGCCCTGCAACAAGAGGATTTGGCCTTAATTCACGACCGCCCTCGGCATGAGCGTAGCTGAATACCACTTGGGGCGCGCTGCGCAGCAGGCGTTCATGGATGGCACGGGAAAAATCGGCCTGCACCGCCGCATCGGCATTCGGTGCGCGGGCTGCTCGCTGGGCCGCGGCAGGTAGCAAAGGGTTGGGCCGCGCAGGCGGCGGCCACACGTGGTCATTCATACCCATCACCCACAGGGCATCCAGCGGCGCCCCCGCTGCCTCCAGCATGCCCATCACCTGCAAGGATGGATCGCCCTCGGTTCGCGGCTGGAAAATCTGCTCGGAGCAAGCCTGGTTGAACCGACGCAAGGCTTCGTCCATGACCACCACGCCCAACAAGGTATCAAGTTGCGACAGGCTTTCCAGCACCTCGGAGAATGTCTGCCGCGCCTGGAATTCATGACTGGACAGGCCACGTTCGCCCGGCCATCCGGCGACGCCCAGCAGCATGCGGAACGAGACCGCCCAGGCAGACGGCAATTGCCGGGCAGGCTGCCGGGAATGCACCTGCAACATGGCTTCAAGGTGATCGGCCAGTTGGTCGACCCCCAAGCCGCGTTCGGCCTGTTTGCGGGTGTATCGTGCCAGCCGGTCGAGCGTGATGACAGCCGGCAGATCAGCGCGGATTGCCGCCTCCAATTGCGCCCGCCCATCGGCTTCGCGCACACCGGCTGACCAGTATGGCTGCAACAGCAGCACGCCAAAGACTTCCTGCTCCACGCGTCGACGGCCGGCGATGGTGCGCAGCAACCCCAGCGCAGTGGCAATCACCGTTTGCGCAGCGAGCGGCGCGCCTAGCGAAAAATCGTAACAGCGCGGCATTTCCGCAGCGGCGGGCACGATTGCCTCCGGGTGCAGCACGTCATCCAGCATTGCGGCAAGTCTGGCGCGGATCGCACCTAATTCCGGTGCCACGATGGCGATGCGCGCCTGAGGATTTTGCGCCAGTTGCCGCTGCGCCCAGGAGACAGCAGCACGGCATTCGGCATCCGCATCGGCCAGCATCACCTGCACGGCAGGCGCCGATTGATCTAGCCCGCTACGCCAAGGCACGACAACCACGCCGCGTGCCGCCAACACCTCGAACAGGCGCGATTCCTGCGGGCTCAGGCGGTCGAAACCGGCCAGGCAAAGTTGCTGCGGCAGGCGCCCGCTCCCCGCTGCCAGCTGTTCGATCTGCCACTCGAAATAACGCACCGGTTCCAGCCAGTTCGCTTTGGCGCAGAGCTTACGGTAAGCCTCGCGCCAGCGCAGAAACTGCGACGTTTCTTCGGTATGTTCGCCCCCGGATAGCCCGATTCTCCATTCGATTACCAAGCGGTTGGCCTCCATCGCGGCGGCGGCCATCCCGGCACGATCAAACAGCGCGTCCACCAGATCACCGGTCAAACAGGATTCGATGGCGCGTTCCCACAGAATACGCTCCTGCATCCCCCCCAACACCAGCGATGGGGCGCTTGCCGACTTGATCTCGCCACATAATAGTGCCTCACCCAGCACATCTTCCAGCCATTGCTTCAATGTCATGGCCGGCAACGGTTCCCAGCGTACGGCACCCTGCGCAAGCTGGCTCCGGCTGTGGGCAAGCCGCAAGCTGCGTACCAAGCGGACGGTTGAACAGAGCACGATGGGCGAGGAAGACATCATGGAGGCGATTGTACCCGTTCCGGCATCGGCAGGAACAAGCAGGCTACAACTGCGGCAACGGGCAATTCTGGCCTAGCAGGTGCGCGAAATCCGCCGCCGGCATCGGCTTTGCACAGTAATAGCCCTGCATCTGGTCGCAACCCAGATCCCGCAGGAAATCAAACTGCGCAATGGTTTCCACCCCTTCGGCCAGGACTTCCAGGCGAAGGTTATGGGCCATGCCGACGATGGTACGCACAATCTCCGCGTTGTCGCTGCTGGTCAGCATATCGCGGACGAACGATTGGTCGATTTTAAGTTTGTCGAGGGGAAACTTGCACAGGTAGCTGAGCGATGAATAGCCGGTGCCGAAATCATCGATGGAAACCGTCACCCCGATGGCGCCCAGTTGCTTGACCTTGTCCAGCACCACGTCAGCATCCTGCAGGATCACGCTTTCAGTCAGCTCCAGTTCCAGCCAGCGCGGCTCCAGGCCTGATTTATCCAGGGCATCGCGCACCTGCTGCAGTACATTGCGGCGCCGGAACTGCACGGCCGAAAGATTCACGGCGACGGTAATCGCCGGCAGACCGGAATCCTGCCAGGCCTTGGCCTGACGGCACGCCTCATGCAGCACCCACTCGCCGAGTTCAATGATCAGGCCACTTTCTTCAGCGATGGGGATGAACTCTGACGGCGCCACCATGCCGCGTTGTGGATGACGCCAGCGCACCAGCGCTTCCGCCCCGCTGATGACGCCATCCGACAATCTAACTTGGGGTTGAAAGAACACCTCCAGTTCGCCAAGCTCGAGGGCGCGCCGCAGTTCGTGCTCCACCGTCATATGCTGCAAGACGGAGACATTCATGCTGGCCGTGAAGAACTGGTAACTGTTGCCACCCTGCGCCTTGGCGTGATGCATGGCCGTATCGGCATTGCGCAGCAGAGTATCGGGATCGTGGCCATCACTTGGGAACAGGCTGATGCCGATACTGGCGGTGAAGGTAATCCGCTGCTCCTTGACATTAAACGGCTGCTCCATCAGTTTCATCAGCTTCTGCACCACATGCGCAACGCCGGTGGGGCCGGTTTCAGGCAACACCACGACGAACTCATCCGCACTCATCCGCGCCAGGGTGTCAGCAAGACGGCAAGATTGCTTGAGCCGCAGGGCTAGCTCCTGCAACAGGCGGTCGCCGATGGCATGGCCAAGCGCGTCGTTGATGTATTTGAAACGGTCGAGGTCGAAGAACAGTACCGCCACTTCCTCCTGGTTACGCTGCGCAACGGCGATGGCCTGCTGCAGCCGGTCACGCAGCACCTCCTGATTGGGCAGGCCGGTCAGGGTGTCGAAATGGGACAGGTACTCGATACGCTCGGTAGCCGTCTTCTGGTCGGTAATGTCATCCTTGAGCGCGATGAAATGGCTGATCTTGCCCCGCTCGTCGAGTACCGGCGAAATAATGGCGGATTCCCAGAACAGAGATCCATCCTTGCGCGTGTTCTTGAATTCGCCGCGCCAGGTTTGCCCACCGGCGATGGTCTTCCACATCTGCCGGAACTCCTGTTCCGAGGTAAAGCGCGATTTGAGCATGCGCGCATATTTCCCGACGACCTCTTCACGCGTGTATCCGGTGGTTTCGCTGAAACGCGGGTTGACGTATTCGATGATGCCCTTGCGATTGGTGATGATGACGGTACTGGGGTTCTGCTCGATGGCGCGCCACAGTTTGCGCAGATCGGTCTCCGCGTGCTTGCGTTCGCTGATGTCGATCAATGTCCCGACCGAGGCGGGGCGCCCCTCGTATTCAAAGTCGATGCCCCACACCAGGCTATCGAAGCTGGATCCGTCCTTGCGCAGGGATTTGACCTCATAGGGATGCCCCGGGACGCCATGCGCCCGTTCGGTCAGATTCCTGGAAATGCGCTCGCGCTCTTCAGGCACCACGAGTTCCGGGGGCCCCAGCCGATCGATGATCTCGTCGGGCGTATAGCCGAACATCTGCGCCATGGCCGGGTTGACGTACTTGAAGATGAGATCCTGGATCACATAGCTGCCGACCGGCGTGGTTTCCATGATGCGGCGGAATTTTTCCTCGCTGGCACGGAGCGCCTGCTCCGCCTGCTTGCGCTCGGTAATATCGCGAATGATGATCTGGCGCAACTCACGCCCGCGCACCTTGATCGGCCGCGCGCTGACCTCGACCGGGAAGCTGGAACCATCCTTGCGGCGATGCACGGTTTCGTAGGTAAGGCCATCCATATTGCCCTGCCGCCGCCAATCCTCGCCGAAGGTCGCCCGTTCTTTCTCGATGCGAAGATCGCTGCCGTGCATGGCGAGCATTTCCGCGCGGGGGTATCCATAGGCCGTCAGCGCATGTTCATTGCACTCGACCACGCGCCCTTTATGATCCAGGAGGAAAACAATGTCGTTGGTATACTTGCCGAGATAAACATAGTGCCGGGTAAGCGCCTCATGGCGCCACTCGAACAAGCGCAGCAACACATACAGCAGCACTGCAGGGACAAGCAGGTATACGGTATCCAGCGTGAGCCTGCTGAACCGCCCCCCGGCCAGCGCTTCCAGCCACCGCTCCGAGGAATAGAGCCATCCTCCAGCAAGCAGCAGGTAAACCAGACTGGTCCAAAGCGCCGCCGAACCCAACCTGAATCTGAAGAGTGACATCTGATCCCCTTATACAAAGACGGACGATGCAACGATATTACTCCAGTTGGGTTTGTTGAATAAATGTCCCGCTATTTACCTGGGATATTCTTTCGCACATCCAACAGGCAGCGCGCTCCAGGCAGAGGGCTGGATCGCGTATGGCCTGCTCGGTCGTGAAAGTATCCGTCATCGCCAGCCTTGGCTCGAAGAGTGTTGCCAGCCTGCCATCCGATGCCGGGTCGATGCTGCCGGAAAGCAACGCGACCCGCACCCCGGCAGCACGCGCATGCTGCGCTGCAATGCACGGGGCCTTGCCATGCAGCGTTTGAAGGTCGCTACGCCCTTCGCCGGTGATTACCCAGTCGGCCTCTTTGAGGGCCGCATCGAAACCCAGCAGATCAAGCAGCACCTCGGCGCCAGCACGATATTCACCACCGAGATACTGCAGTGCATACCCCAACCCCCCGGCCGCCCCCGTGCCTGGCGCATTCGCCAGGGCCGCATCCGCCAGTTGCGAAAAGCGGCGCAAACGGGTGTCCAGCGCCAGAACTTCCTCCGGCCCCGCCCCTTTTTGCGGGCCATAGATGTGCGAGGCCCCCTGCTCACCGCACAAGGGGTTGTCGACATCCGTCACCAGCAGGATATGGCATTCCGGAAGGCGAGGGTCGAGGCCTGACCAATCGACCGATTCAATCTGGCCGCGGGGCCCGGATAGCCGCATGCCCAGCGCTGCCAGCATGCCCATGCCACCATCGTTCGTACTGCTGCCGCCCAGCCCGATAACGAAACGGCGCAGGCCTTGATCCAGGCAATGCCGCAGCAACTCGCCCACTCCGCCGGTCGTCCTGTCCGTCAAGGGAACTGCGGCGATTCCGGGCTGCGTAAAACCGACGACACGGGCCACTTCGATAACCGCCGTCCCATCCGGCAGCACGCCATAGTCAGCCATGAGCGGCTCGCCCGCCGCATCGCTCACGCGCGCCGAGCGCCGTTCCCCGGATCGCGCTTGTAAAATGACATCAAGCGTGCCCTCGCCGCCATCGGCGATTGGCAGGCAGGCAATGGCGGCATCCGGCCATGCCCGTATCACGCCCGCGCGAATTGCAGCGGCGGCCTGTTGTGCGGTAAGCGACCCCTTGAACGCATCCGGGGCAACCAGGACATGCAACGAAGACCCCACCGGCGAAGTCACCGAATCAGAAATGGTTCGTTTTCTCACCCAGGAACGCGCTGTCGAAGGCGTGCGCGTGCTCACCGAACATTTCTGAAATCTTGAGAAACAGACGGCGGATAGCTTCGGAGGGATTGCCCTGGTTGCTGAACACGGCCGATTCATACATGAGTTCGCGCACTTCGCGGATCAATCTGGCGTGTTCTGCCTGATGCTGGCGGAAATACTGGTCGTCGTCAGCAATCAGCAGGGTGTTGCTCATGATTCTTTCTTCGTTTTCGAAATGCTCGGCAACGAGGTCGAGAAAATCGTAAAAGAAAGAAGTCAGCCGCCCCTGGCACGTGGCCACTTGAGCCCGGCTACAGTGATAACAGTTGCCATGGGCACTGAAATTCTCGCAGGTATCCCGCAGATCGTGCAGAAACTGTTCCAGCCGCTCGTGCTCTTCGTCAATGATCTGGCGATCGGCAGGCGATAGATTATTGGAAACATCATCGAGTTGCGACATGCTGTCCACGCTATTATTCAGAAGCGGATGGAGTATCCTACCCTTACCATTTACCACGTCAATGCTCTGCAGAAAATCCAGAATGCGCTGATAAAATCGAAGCTCACCGAAAGAAACCCTGCGCCCCATGGCCGAACAGAAAAACTACATCACGCCCGAAGGCTATGCCAGACTGAAGGCCGAATTCGACCAGCTGTACCGCACCGAGCGCCCCAAGGTAGTCAGCGATGTTGCGTGGGCCGCCAGCAATGGCGACCGCAGCGAAAACGCCGACTACATCTATGGCAAACGCCGTCTGCGCCAGATCGACTCGCGCCTGCGCTTCCTGATGAAGCGCATGGATACTGCCGTGGTCGTCGACCCCAAGGATCAACAGGGCCTGGAAAAGGTATTTTTCGGCGCGTGGGTCACGCTGTATTCGATCACCAGGGATGAAGAACACACCTACCGCATCGTCGGGCAGGATGAACTCGACCCCTCCAAAGGCTATATCAGCTGGATCTCACCCTTGGCGAGGGCATTGATGGGCAAGCAACCCGGTGACAGCGTACGGGTGGAAACGCCGGGGGGCGAAGAAGAGTTCGAGGTGCTTGAAGTCACCTACAACGAGCCTACTGGCACTGCTTGAGGCTTTTTTGCTCCGCCGTGCAAACAGGCTTCTTTGCGCCCTGCTTCACACTTTTGGTGAAACTGTCCCAACCCGACTTGACGGAATGCCCGGCTTTTTCCATTGTTCCCGGCGCTTTCTTTTCTTCAGGCTTGGCCTGCGTTTTCTGCTCGCTGGCAGCTGCAGGCTTTTTCTGCGCATCGGCTGCGAACGCAGGATGAACCAGCAGCAACACGGCCAGGATTGTCATCAGACGATTCATTGCTTACCCTTTCCATGACACTGTAAGTTTACAATTTATATCAAAAATATTCGGTTGTGTGACAATAACACTCCCGCGTCTCCGAACCCGATTTCATGCCGACCCCTTCCCGTTGGGACATCTTCTGCGCCATCATCGACAACTTCGGCGACATTGGCGTGTGCTGGCGGCTGGCGCGACAACTGGCAGCGGAACATGGCATCCATGCGCGGCTGTGGGTGGATGACCTGGCCAGCCTGCAACCACTGTGCCCGGAGATCGACGCGCACGCCGATGCGCAACACTGTGCTGGCGTAGAAATACGGCGCTGGGCCCAGCCATTTCCCGCATCGGAGCCTGCCGATATCGTCATCGAAGCCTTCGGCTGCGCACTGCCGGAAAACTATCTCGCAGCCATGGCGCAGGCCGGAAAAAAACCGCTCTGGATCAACCTCGAATACCTCTCTGCCGAACCGTGGGTAGAAGGCTGCCACACGCTCGCATCGCCACATCCGCGCCTGCCGCTGACAAAGTATTTCTTCTTCCCCGGATTTACCCACGCGACTGGTGGGCTGCTGCGGGAAAACGATTTACTGGCCCAACGCGATGCTTTCCGGCAGGCACCTGCACGGTTCTGGAATGCACTGCATCTGCCTTGCCCCAAGGGCGACGAAATCACGGTTTCGCTGTTCTGCTACGACAGCGCGCCCATCGCCAACCTGCTTGAAGCTTGGCAGGCATCCTCCACCCCGGTACGTTGCCTGCTGCCCGAGGGCAAGGCACTGGCCAAGATTGCCGCCCATTTCGGCAAAACCGCCCTGACATCCGGCGACACCCTGCAACACGGCAACCTGACCCTGCATGTCCTGCCCTTTCTGCGGCAGGAGGATTACGACCGCCTGTTGTGGGTCTGCGGCTGCAATTTCGTGCGTGGCGAAGATTCCTTTGTCCGTGCGCAGTGGGCCGGCAAACCGATGATATGGCAAATCTACGTGCAGGAAGAACAGGCGCACCTCGTCAAACTCGATGCCTTTCTCGACCGTTACTGCGCCGAGCTCGATGACCAGACGGC
Organism: bacterium; assembly: GCA_027310505.1. Classification (GTDB taxonomy): domain Bacteria; phylum Pseudomonadota; class Gammaproteobacteria; order Burkholderiales; family Methylophilaceae; genus CAIJXJ01. Next base: position 4,686 of record DAIDAS010000230.1, on the reverse strand, counting down.
CAGCGCCTTACGCGCCTTCCATTACGGCTGGAACGACAATGCAGCGTTGAAATGGGAAGATTACCTGCGGCACCGCGCCTCTCTCGAACGTCACGCAAAAGCCTGGGCAACGGCACTCTCCGCACATCCCGACCTCACATCTAACCTAGTGATTTTTTGCAAAAATAAGGTATAATGCGCGGCTTTTTTACCCCGACATTTACTCCTATTCAGGCAGGACATCAGATGAAGACAGCTCAGGAACTCCGCGTTGGTAACGTTTTTATGGTCGGCAACGATCCCATGGTCGTGCTGAAGGCCGAATACAGCAAGTCCGGCCGCAACTCTTCCGTGGTGAAGATGAAGTTCAAGAACCTGCTCACTGAATCGCCGAGCGAAGCCGTCTACCGCGCCGATGACAAGTTCGACGTCGTGGTGCTGGACAAGAAGGAAGTCACCTACTCCTACTTCGGCGACCCGATGTACGTGTTCATGGACGCCGAATACAACCAGTACGAAGTCGAAGCGGAAACCATGGGCGATGCGCTCAATTTCCTGCAGGACGGCATGGAATGTGAAGTCGTGTTCTACAACGGCAAGCCGATCTCCGTCGAACTGCCGAACTCCGTCGTCCGCGAAATCACCTACACCGAGCCCGCCGTCAAGGGCGACACTTCCGGCAAGGTGATGAAGCCCGCCAAGATCGCGACTGGCTTCGAGCTGCCGGTGCCGCTGTTCTGCGAAATCGGCGACAAGATCGAAATCGACACCCGCACGATGGAATACAAGAACCGCGTGAAGTAATTCGGTGGACATGTAAGAATAAAGGGGCTTCGCGCCCCTTTTCTTTTTTTGGCCTTTGCTCACCCATACCCCTTGCCCCATGACTGAACCTACAAAAGTCGATGCCCTGCTCGTTGGCGGCGGAATCATGAGTGCCACCCTCGGCACCCTGCTGATGAATCTCGACCCATCATTGAACATCATGATGGTGGAGCAGCTGGATCAAGTCGCGCTTGAAAGCAGCGACGGCTGGAACAATGCCGGCACCGGCCACGCCGGCTATTGCGAGCTCAACTACACCCCGCAGAACGCCGATGGCGGCGTCAGCATCGACCGCGCATTAGGCATCAATGCCTCGTTTGAACTCTCGCTGCAGCTCTGGTCTTCCCTGGTCGAACAGCAGGCCCTGCCGGCTCCCGGGACATTCATCAATGCCACGCCCCACATGAGTTTCGTCTGGGGTGAGAAGGATACCGCCTTCCTGCGCCAGCGGCACCAGCGCCTGAGCGCCCACCACTTGTTCCAGGATATGGAATACAGCGAGGATGCCGCCGTCCTGCGGGAATGGATGCCTCTGGTAATGCAGCAACGCGATGACGGGCAAGCAGTCGCAGCAACCCGCGTAGGCTATGGCACGGATGTGGATTTCGGCGCGCTGACGCGCAGTCTGGTCAAGGCGCTGCAACAACACCCGGATTTCGAATTGTTGCTACAGCACACGGTCAAGCATCTCGAACAGCACAAAAACGGGCGCTGGCAGGTCAGCATCCAGGATAAAAACACCGGCTCCAGCAAAACCATCGATGCCGGGTTCGTCTTTCTGGGCGCGGGCGGCGGCGCGTTGCCGCTGTTGCAGAAATCCGGCATCCCGGAAGGCAAGGGCTATGGCGGCTTCCCGGTCAGCGGGCAGTGGCTGGTATGCAGCAACCCCGACATCGTGAAACAGCACCACGCCAAGGTATATGGCAAGGCGCCGCTGGGCGCGCCGCCGATGTCGGTTCCGCACCTCGATACGCGCATCATCAACGGCCAGCCGGCGCTGCTATTCGGGCCGTATGCGGGCTTCACCACCAAATTCCTCAAACAGGGTTCGTTTTCAGACCTCATCGCATCGGTCAGGCCGGACAATCTGAAACCGATGCTGAGTGCCGGTCTGCATAATATGGACCTCACCCGCTACCTGATCGGCGAAGTGTTTCAGTCGCACCATGAGCGGGTGGATGCGCTACGCAATTTCTTCCCCGCCGCAAAAGATGAAGAGTGGACGCTCGCTGCGGCCGGACAGCGCGTGCAGATCATCAAGCGGTGTGGCGAAAAAGGCGGCAAGCTGGAATTTGGCACCGAAATCGTTGCCGCACAGGATGGTTCGCTGGCCGCCCTGCTCGGGGCCTCGCCTGGCGCCTCGACCTCTGTACCGGCCATGCTTTCGGTGATCGAGCGTTGTTTCAAGGATCGCATCGCGAGTTCTAACTGGCAAAGCAAAATGAAGGCACTGGTGCCGTCTTACGGCGAATCCCTGGTGACCAATGCCGATCTGCTGAAAACCGTCCGGTCGAGGACGCTGAAAACGCTGGGATTGATCCCGGGGTAGTGTCGAAAGGCAATCTGAAAACGAAGGGAATCCCGGTAATTTATTGGGCCCACCGGTCAGATGGGATATGCTTCTAGCGAATATAGTGCGCCCTTGGCTAGCAAATTGATTTGTGAAAGCAAATTGAAAATGCCCGCTTCATCCACAGAACATCGCCTGATTGACCTGCTGAAGCTGCTCGGCGTGGCGGGGCTATATGCGCTGCTGTCCGCGCTCACCCTCACCTATCTGGCCGGCGACAGCCTGGTGAACATCATCTGGCCACCCAGCGGGCTGGCCATGGCCGTGATGCTGGTCGGCGAGCGGCGTTATGCCTGGAGTATTTTTCTTGGTGCGTTCCTGTTCAATGCTGCGGTGATGGGCAAACCGCCCGTCATGTCAGCCGGACTGGCCACCGCAGCCGCACTGGAGGCCCTGCTTGGCAGTTGGCTGATCACCCGTAGCGGACGGTTCAATTTCAACTTCCTGCCGCTGCGGGAGCTGTTACGGCTCGTTGTCCTGGCAGGCTTTGTTGGCGTCAGCGCGGGCGCCCTGATCGGCACCATCACCTTGTATCTTTCCGGATTCACCACCGCCGACACCTATCTCCAAACCCTGCTGCATTGGTGGATGGGGGATGTACTCGGCATCATCCTGCTGACCCCGTTGATTCTGGTATGGCGCCTGCCACCCCGCCACTGGCTCCAGCCAAAGCATGCGCTTGAGGTGATCCTGGTGCTGGGATTGACCTTTCTGCTCGGCCAGATTGTATTTCTTGGCTGGTTCCACGACTTCGCCGGCCCTTATGCCAAAGGCTTTTTCATGTTCCTGTTCGTAGCACTCGCCGCAGTGCGTCTTGGCACCCATGGCGTGCTGACGGTGTTGCTCATGGTCGCCGTGCAAGGGGACATGGGGGCACTGCAGAACGTCGGATATTTCGCCAATGATCTCGGCAACACCCATCTGGTCAACTACTGGCTGTACATGGTGACGCTGTCCATTGTTGGGATCACGCTGGCAACCTATATCGCCGCCGAGAAGCAGGACAAGGAAACGCTGCGGGAACAGGAGGAATTCTTCCGCATGATCACCGAGAACATCGACGACCTGATCGCCGTTCTCGATCTGGAGGGACGTCGGCTTTACAACAGCCCTTCCTATGACAAGCTGTTTGGTGACGCAATCATCCTGCAGCATTCCAATTCTTTTGCCGAAGTGCACCCCGACGACAGGGAGCACGTCAAACAGGTATTCAGGGAGACCGTTCAATCCGGGATCGGCCAGCGCATCGAGTTCCGTTTCGTCCTGCCGGATGGCAACATCCGCGACATGGAATCGCGCGGGGGGGTGATCAAAAACAGCGAAGGGATGCCCTTACTCGTTGTCGTCGTGTCACATGACATCACCGAGCGCAAGCAACTCGAAGAAAAGACCCGCAACCTGGCGTTCTATGACATCTTGACGCAATTACCCAATCGCCGGATGCTGGATGACCGCCTGAGCCAAGCCATGGCGGCCAGCAAGCGTAGCGGCAAGTATGGTGCGCTGCTGTTCCTCGATCTGGACAACTTCAAGCCGCTCAACGACCAGCATGGCCACGACGTCGGCGACCGGCTGCTGATCGAAGTGGCTCGCCGCATTACAAGTTGCGTGCGGGAGGTAGATACCGTGGCACGATTTGGCGGAGATGAATTCGTCGTCATGCTCAGCCCACTGCATACCAATAAAGGCGAGTCAACCCAACAGGCCGAGATCGTTGCCGAAAAAATTCGTGTCTCGCTCGCTGAACCGTACCTGATCAAAATCAGGGGCGAGGGCAACATTGAAAAAGTGATTGAACATCACTGCACCTCCAGTATTGGCGTGGTGCTATTCATCAATCACGAGGCCAGCCAGGAAGAAATCGTCAAGTGGGCGGATATGGCGATGTATCGCGCCAAGGAAGATGGGCGGAATCGGATTCGCTTCCATCATTAGCCACATTGGCCTTCTTCATTGCAGCCTTGTCTTTAAACATGGCCGCATCGGCCTTGGAGATGAGATCATCGATTTGTTCGCCGTCATCCGGATAGATGGCAGCGCCGACGCTCGCGGTAACGGCAAGCTTGTGTCCTTCAAAAAATATGGGCCGTGCGATGGCTTGCTGGATATCATCGGTCGTCCGTTTGGTGCCGTCCATATCCTGCACGCCGGCCAGCAACACCACAAACTCGTCGCCCCCCATGCGCGCAGCCATGTCCGATTCGCGTATGACAGAAGAAATTGCCCTCGCCACATGGATCAGGATAGCGTCGCCGGCCTTGTGTCCATAGCGATCATTGATTTCCTTGAAATTGTTCAGGTCGATATAACAC
>DAIDAS010000018.1 GCA_027310505.1 bacterium | reverse complement strand
CATTCATGGAATCCAGCGGATTCCCGGTGCTGGCCTATCTGCGCGACGCACAGATTTACCGGCTTGCCGCGGAACAGGGTGCCAGCCTGTTCGACATCCGCCCTTCGCTGGTCGGACGCGATTTGCAGCAGTGGTCTCCATTGCTGCACTGGCTGGTGAATTCCGATTAAAAGCCGTGCACGATGCCGAATGAGGTCGAACTCAAGCTGCGCATCTCATCGACAAACGTGCCGCGCCTGCGCCGCCACCCGGCCATCGTGTCTGCGCTGACCGGAAAACCGGTCACCCGCAAGCTTACCAGCATCTACTATGACACCCCGCAACTGGCGCTGCTCGACGCCGGGATCAGCCTGCGCGTGCGGCGCATGTCGGGCGGCTGGTTTCAGGCGGTCAAGGCAGCGGGGCATTCCCTGTCCGGCTTGCACCAGCGCATGGAGTGGGAAGACATCATCGCGTTCGGCCACCCGGATTTCAGCAAGATTACCGAACCGGCGCTGACCCGGATTTTCGACAACCCGACCCTGCGTACGGCGCTCGCCCCCATTTTCACTACTGAAGTCCGCCGCACCGAGTGGCATCTGGCCTGGGAAAACGGCGACCAGATCGAGCTTGCGCTCGACCTAGGCAACCTGGTGATCGGCGAGCGGAACGATCAATCCCCACACGAACCCATCAGCGAAATCGAGCTGGAGCTGAAAGGCGGCCATACCGGACGCCTGTTCGAACTGGCGCTCGAATTGCAGCAGGATATCCCGCTGGAACTCGAAAATGTCAGCAAGGCGCAACGCGGTTACGCCCACTATCGCCCACAGCCGCCAATCATCGTCAAGGCACGCAGCACCCATCTGCGACGCCATGCCAGCGCGCCTGATGCGTTCAGGCAGATCGCGTGGGAGTGCATTGCCCAGATGCAAGGCAACCAGGAGATGGTGCTGCACGGCGATGACCCGGAAGGCGTACACCAGATGCGCGTCGCACTGCGGCGATTACGCTCTGCCATCAGCGTTTTTGGCGCGATCATGGACCGGGAAAGCTGTACGCCACTCGTGGCAGAAATCCGCTGGATCACCGGGGTGTTGGGCGCGGCACGCGATCTCGACGTTTTCGTCACAGAAACCCTGCCGCCTATGTTGTATCGCCTGCACGAGCATCCCGGCCTGCTGCAGTTGGGCGCAAAAGCCGATACGGCTCGCCTCCATGCCTACGACGAAGTACGCGCCGCGCTCAATTCACAGCGCTACCACCACTTGCTGCTTGCATTAGGCGATTGGCTGGAAAACGATCGCTGGCATCATGCCGGCAGCGCTGAAATGCGTGCGCTCGACATTGCGCGGAACATGCTCGCCAAACGCCACAAGCAATTGCACCGGCACGGCGAGCGATTGGCAGAAATGCTCCCGGAAGAACGTCACGCCACGCGCATCGCCGCAAAAAAACTGCGTTACGCAGCCGAATTTTTCACCGGGCTCTATCCCGATACGAAAGCATCCGACTATTTACGTGCGCTCGCCGTGATACAAAACATTCTCGGCGAGCTCAACGACATTGCCGTCACCGAAGACCTGATTCGCAAGCTCATCGGAAATCGCCCCAGCCGCGCACTCGACGAATCGCTGCAGCTCTTCACCGGCTGGAATGCCAGCAACGCCATGCACGGACTTGCCAGCATGGAAAAAGCGTGGAAGCAGTTTGCCCGGCAGAAACCCTTCTGGCATTAAACTCCGATCCAGGCCAAACGTACCGGCCCGCCCCGCCGCAAGCGTTCAGCCACCGGCCTCCTTTGAAGCGCAACCACCGCCATCGACAAGAAATCGACATGGTGTCGCCACGCTTGCCATAATCTGGCGTAGAATCAAACTAGAAACGGCTCTGCCAGCGGCCTGGATACAACACTTCGAAGAAAAACCAGATGATAATAAATCACGCTTACCGCCTTCGGACGGCGCACACGTTTTTGGGCATGCGGTAACACGGCATACCCCTTGCACCATGACAGATTTCCTGGAAACCTTGCGCGAAGAAGCCGCCACCCAAGTGGCCTCGCCGCTCTATCTTAAAACCGTGACCGAACTGGGCGACGAGCGCCCGCTGGTCACCAACCAGGAAATTTATTCCACGACCGGCATCAAGCTGGTCAACAAAGGGGCACGTTTCAACAGCAAGCTCTTTGACCATCTTGTACACCACAAACTGATTCCCTCCCTGGACCAATGCGTCAGCATCGAGAATCCGGTGACCGTCGAGGATATCGCCCAACAGGCCAGTAACATGCTGGCGTCGGATGAACGGTTTGTTGCGCTGGCCGCCAGGTTTCCCCAGACAGGCGCCATTGTGCAGGTGCTGGCGCAAGCACAACTCAATCCCGCGATGATCTTCAAGCTGTCGGTGATGCGGGACAAGCACCCTGCACTGTTGCAGCACAGCATTTATGTGGCGATCGTCAGCACCTACATCGGCATCCGGGCCGGCTTGCCGGATGCACAACTGGCAATTCTGGCGACCGCGGCACTGTTACATGACATTGGCATCCTGCATATCGACCAGAAATTATTCGACCGCAGCCATGTGCTGACGGAGCAGCAGCGCCGCCATCTCTACGCCCATCCCGTTACCGCCCACCTGATTCTCAGCGCATGCCCGGAATATGGCCCTGAGTTGTTGAACGCGGTGCTCGACCATCACGAGCGACTGGATGGTAGCGGCTACCCCCGGGGCCTGCGCGGCAATGCAATCAGCCGGTTAGGCCAGATGATTGCACTCGCCGAGATTGTTGCCAGCCGCCACGAAAAACCCGATGAAGGGTACGGCAGCATCCGCCTGGGAACCATCCTCAAGCTCAACTCGCAACGTTATGGCCGCGAACATATCGGTTATCTTGACCTGTTCTACAAGGATCAGGATGCCGCCCTGCCTTCGTTTACGCCGGAACAGCGTGAAATAATGCGCAAACGCATGCGTGACATTGCTGAGGCCCTGAAATCATGGCGTAGTGCTTACGCGCATTTCCGGGGCAGCCATCAGGCTGTGGATTTTATCCATGCACGCATATCCGGCCTGCAAGTGGCCGTACTCGATGCCGGATTCGACCCCGACCAGGCAAACACGATGGGGCTGGATGCCGAAGATGATCCCCGCGCCTGCGTGGAAATGGGCATTCTGACAGATGAGGTCTTCTGGCAAATCAAGGGGTTGTTACAGGAGATCCAGCGTCGTTGGCCGCTCATCGAACAGGAAGACAAGACTTCCACCCTGCATCCCATCGCCAACTGGATAACGGAAGTAAAAAGCCTGTTTTCCTGATCGGCCAGCATCTATTGCTGGTTAAGACCAATGGCACCTGATAGGCGACGCCGGTCGTTCATGCTTTCAGCACACGCCCCGCACAAGAAAAAACCGCCGGGATCTCCGGCGGTTCTGGACGTTACAAGACCTTGTGGGTCTTATTCATCCCAATCCTGCTCATGGCGGCGCTTGTCCCAGCCGCGATGCCATCCGTTGTCGTTGCGATAGGCCGGCTCCAGATAGCCGACGCGGTTGTTGACATCCGGGGCGACCGATACGCGCACGCCGATGGTATTACCCGGCTCATTGGGCATGGTGGTGGTGTAATCCCGGCCATTGAATCGGTAAGTCACCAGATAGCCGCGGTTCACCGTCTGCCAGTTATCGATCTGGGCGCAACGCTCGACCGGGCGGCTGTTGTAGCCATCATCGCGGCGGTCGCTGTTATCGATGCGGTCACCCACGATGGCACCGGTAGCGGCACCCACCGCCGCACCGGCGATGCGCCCCTTGCCTTTGCCGATCTGGCTGCCGAGCAAACCGCCGGCGATGCCACCGATGATGGAACCGCCAATATTGCGGTCACCGGAACTGTAATATGAACCCTGCGAATATTCAGTATGGCATTCCTGGCGCGGGTTGTTGACACGCTCGACCTGCGGCGTCACGGAAAGCACACGGGCAGTGTCGTAATAGACATCATCCGCCGCGGCGGGCAGTGCAATGGCACCGGCAAACAGCAGGGTTGCACCGATTTTGTA
>DAIDAS010000219.1 GCA_027310505.1 bacterium | reverse complement strand
GTGTAATATAGGGCATGCTGGTATTTTAACAGGCGTAGCCATCAAAGAATGGGGAGTGTAGTGGCAAAACGGGGGATAAAGGGATGGCTGTGCGCGTTGTTGCTGACAGCCTTGGCCAGGTGTGGGGGATCGGACGAAAATGTCTACCAGCCGAGCTTTAGCGCGCATGGCCCGGATCAGGTCAAGGAATATGTCGTCGGCATTCACCCCTTGCACAATCCGCAACGGCTGCTGGAGGTGTATGGGCCGATTGTGGAATACATCGGCGCTAATATGCCGGAAGCCCGGTTCAGGCTCGAGGCTTCGCGCAACTATGAGGAATTCGACAGGAAGCTGGACGAAGGGCAGTTCGATTTTGCCATGCCTAACCCGTACCAGATCGTGCGTTCGCTCAAGCATGGCTATCGGGTGTTCGGCAAGATGGCGGACGATGAGGATTTCCGCGGCATTATCCTGGTGCGCAAGGATAGCGGTATCCATGAAGTAACCGACCTCAAGGGCAAGGCGGTTTCCTATCCGGCGAAAACCGCGTTGGCGGCGACCATGATGACGCAGTATTACCTGCATACCCATGGCATCGATGTGAATCATGATATTGAAAACCGCTATGTCGGTTCTCAGGAATCCTCCATTCTGAGCGTGCTGCGCGGCCATGTGGCGGCTGGCGCAACCTGGCCGGTGCCGTGGAAGACTTTCAGCGTGGAGCATCCCGGAATGGCCAGCCAGCTGGAGGTGAAATGGCAGACCGAGGCTTTGCAGAATAACGGCTGGGTAGTGCGTAAGGATGTCCCGCCACGCATCGCGGATAGATTCGAAGACCTGCTTTTTGCGCTAAGCGACACCGAAGAGGGGCAGCACATGCTGGAGCGTTTGCCGGTCACGCGTTTTGAGCCGGCCACGGATGATACCTATCGTCCGGTAAGCGAGTTTCTCGAGATTTTTGAAAAAACGATACGGCCACTAGAATGATCAGTCTGCTGAGGTTTTTTTTGTTGCTGCGCAGACAGGTCAAATCTTTCTGGAGCCATTCAATCCGCCGCCAGTTGGTCTGGTCGTTCGGGGTTGCTGCGTTGCTCACGATGCTGGGTTTCAGTTATCTGCTGTATACCCATCAGCGTAGTTTTCTTTACGGCGCGGCTACCGACCGCGCCACGGGCCTGGCGCATGCGCTTGCTGCCAGCAGCGCGTCATGGGTGCTGGCAGACGATGAGGCGGGCCTGCAGGAAGTATTGGAGGGGTTTTCCGACACGCCCGATCTTAAATTTGCCTTTGTGCTGTCGACGCGCGGTGAGGTTCTCGCTTCTACCAATGCACGCCAAATTGGCCGCTACGTGAGCGACGAAATCAGCCGCAGCTTGCTGGCATCGCCCGCCGAGCCGCGCATTTTGATCAACCAGCCCGCTTTGATCGATGTCGCGTTACCCATCATGGTTTCTAATCGCCATATCGGCTGGGCGCGGGTGGAACTGACCCAGGAATCAGCCAATACCAACCTGAGGCTGCTGGGTTTCGCCGGCGTTGGATTTACCGTACTGGCCATCATTATTTCATCCCTGGTCGCGGTCTGGCTTGGCCACCGCTTGACGCGCCGTCTTTATCACCTCAGGCGTGTGGCCGAGTCGGTTGAAAAAGGCCAGCGCGACGTACGGTTCAGCGTCATGGTTGAGGACGAAGTGGGGGCTCTTGCCCACGCGTTCAATCGCATGCTGACCGCGCTGGAGGGCTCTGAGCGCGGGCTGGAACGGCTCAATCGCGCCTATGCCGCCTGGACGGAGTGTTCTAACGTTATTGTGCGCGAGCGGGATGAGCAGGTATTGCTGGAGCATATTTGCCAGATTCTCGCCCAGCAGGTGCCGTTCAAGCTGGTGTGGGTGGGCCGGGTGGATGCGGCTGGCTGGATACAAGTGGTTGCAGCGAGCGATCCAGAGGCCGAGTATCTGCGGCAGTTGCATATTTCGGTGGATGCATCGCGCCCGGAAGGGCAGGCGACACTCAGCGTTGCAATGCGCGAGGGGATGCCGAAAATACACAATACTTTCATGGAGGATAAAAGCGTCGCCTGGCATGAAGCGATCAGGCTTGCGGGGTTCCGTTCGCTGGGCGTGTTCCCGCTCATGCGTGGCGGGCGTTGTTTTGGCGCCATTTCGGTGTATTCGGAAGAATCCAACTATTTCAGCCCTGACCTGATCACCCTGATGCACGGGTTGGCGCATGACGTTTCCTTCGCGCTCGATAATTTCGATCGGGAGCAGCAGCGACGTGAGGCCGTGGCCGAATTGGCGCTGGCTGCAAGTGTGTTCGAGCACAGCAAGGAAGGCATCCTGGTGACGGATGCCAGCAACCGTATCATTTCGGTTAACCGAAGCTTTACCGAAATTACCGGATACTCGGCCGGAGAGGCGCTTGGACGCGATCCAAGCATGCTGAGATCAGGCCGTGAGGATATTGATTTCTATCGGAAAATGTGGAAAAGCATCGCAACAACCGATAGCTGGCAAGGGGAAATCTGGAACAAACGCAAGAGTGGGGAGATTTACCCGGAATTCCTGACCATCATCTGCGTCAGGGATGAATCCGGGGCGGTAGCCAACCACATCGCCATTTTTGGCGACATTTCGGAACGCAAGTTGGCGGAGGCGCGTATCCAGCAACTTGCGCACTACGACGTACTGACCGGGCTGCCGAACCGCGCGTTGTTCAATGATCGCCTGGAGCAGGCGATTATCCACGCGCAGCGCAACCAGTCCAAGGTGTCGCTGTTGTTCCTGGATCTTGATCGTTTCAAGCAGATCAACGATACGCTGGGTCATGGCGCCGGTGACCAGTTGTTGCAAATGGTGGCTCAGCGCCTGATGGAATGCATTCGTGAACAGGATACCGTGTCGCGCCAGGGCGGAGATGAGTTCATCGCCGTGCTGCCGGGAACGGACGTGATCGGTGCCGAAATGGTTGCTGGCAAGATGTTGCATGCCATCATTCAGCCTTACGTGATTGAAGGGCATGACCTGCGGATTTCTTCCAGCATCGGTATCGCGGTATATCCGGATCATGCGCAGGACGCCGATTCGCTGATCAAGTTCGCCGACGTGGCGATGTATCAGGCGAAGGAAGGCGGCCGCAACAAATACCTGCGGTTTGATGCGGGCATGAATGCCAGCGCGTACGAGCGCCTGAAGCTGGAAAGCAGTCTGCGCGTGGCGGTGGAGCATCAGGAGCTGCGTCTTTATTATCAGCCGCAAGTCGACCTGTCGGATGGACGGATTATCGGTTGCGAGGCGCTTCTGCGCTGGCAGCATCCGGAAATTGGCATGGTCTCGCCTGCCAGCTTCATTCCGCTGGCGGAAGAAACCGGTCTGATTATCCAGATCAGCGATTGGGTGCTGGAGGAGGCCATGCGACAGTCTCGCGCATGGCGTGAAGCAGGGCTGCCGGAAGTGACGATCTCGGTCAATCTTTCGGCGCTGCAATTCCGTCAGCGCAATTTGCATGAGCAGGTCGGTGCTCTGCTCAAGAAGTATGATGTGCCGCCGCATGTACTCGATCTGGAGCTCACCGAGGGTATCCTGATGCAGGGTGTGGAGCGCACACTGGCCATGCTGCATGAGTTGACCGAGATGGGGGTCGGGCTCTCGATCGATGACTTCGGCACGGGATACTCTTCGCTCTCTTACCTCAAGCGCTTCCCGATTCAGCAACTCAAGATCGACCAGTCATTTGTACGGGATGTGACCACTGACAGCAACGATGCCACCATGGTCCGCACCATCATCCTGATGGCACACAGCCTGAACCTGCACGTCATTGCCGAAGGGGTGGAAACCGAAAAACAAGCGGCTTTCCTGCGTGAGTCAGGCTGCGAGCGGGCACAGGGCTATCATTTCGGGAGGCCGATGCCTGCGGAAGCGTTTGCACGCCTCCTGCAAGGCGGGCGGCGCTACGACTAGCCGGCCGATTTGGCCAGCATGGCGCGGATCTGCGCCATGCGCTCCTTGCCGTGCTCCTTGCTTGCGGCAGGATCGGCGCCAGGCATGCCGGTATGGCGCACATCATCGGCAGGCAGCTCGGCGATGAAGCGGCTGGGCTCGCAGGCTTCGGTTTCGCCGGCGCGTTTTCGTTTGCGACACCAGGAGATGTGCAATGAGCGCTGCGCGCGGGTGATGCCGACGTACATCAGGCGGCGTTCTTCCTCGATCTTGCCGTTATCTACCGATTCCCGGTGCGGCAGGATGCCTTCTTCTACGCCGATCAGGAACACATGGCCGAATTCCAGCCCCTTGGAGGCGTGGAGGGTAGACAGCTTGACTGCGTCGACTTCTTCTTCGCGGCTTTCCAGCATACTCATCAGCGCGACGGTCTGGGTCAGCTGCAACAGGTTGGATTCGTCGGTTTCGCCCTTGCGCGTCAACCAGCCGATGAAATCCAGGACGTTCTTCCATTTGCTTTCGGCCGCGCGCGGCTCTTCGGAGTCGTAGAGGAACATTTCGTACTGGATGGCGCCCAGCATGTCGTTCAGCACTTCGCCTGCCGGGTCCTTCACTGCGCGTTCCTGCATCCGGCTGATGAACTGGCAGAAGGTGAGCAGGTCGTCCAGCTGCTTCTGCCCGATCTGCTGCTGGAATTCGCCTTCGAAGGCGGCTTCGAACAGCGAGATGTGCTTGAGCGCAGAATATTCCCCCAAGCGTTCCAGCGTGGTGTTGCCGATGCCTTTCTTGGGCGTGGTGGCGGCGCGGATGAACGCAGGATCAACGTCTTCATTTGCGATGAGACGCAGGTAGCTGACGATGTCCTTGATCTCGGCCTTGTCGAAGAATGACTGCCCGCCGGAGACGGTATAGGGAACCTTGTGTTCGCGCAGCTTTTCTTCAAGCAGGCGTGACTGGTGGTTGCCGCGATAGAGCACGGCGTAGTCGGCGAACTTGGTTCGGTGTTCGAACTTGTGCGCCATCAGTTTCATCACTACGGCTTCGGCTTCATGGTCTTCGTCCCGCATGGCGTTGACCTGGATCGGGTCGCCGGTGCCGTGCTCGCTCCACAACTGTTTTTCGAACAGCTTGGGGTTGTTGGCGATGACTTGATTGGCGGCTCTCAAAATGCGCACAGTCGAGCGGTAGTTCTGTTCCAGCTTGATTACTTTCAGCCTGGGGAAATCCTCAGTCAATTGACGCAGGTTCTCGACATCGGCGCCGCGCCAGCCATAGATGGCCTGATCGTCGTCGCCCACGGCGGTGAAACGGCCCTCCACGCCCGTCAGAAGCTTGACCAGCGAGTACTGGCAGGCGTTGGTGTCCTGGTATTCGTCGATCAGCAGGTATTTCAGCTTGCGTTGCCATTTTTCCAGCGCTTCCGGGTGCTGCTGGAACAGTTCCACCGGCAGCCGGATCAGGTCATCGAAGTCCACGGCCTGATAGGCTTTGAGCGTCTGCTGATAGATCTGGTAGATTTTTGCCGCAGCGTGGGCGTTTTCTTCGTCGGCCTGCAGCAGGGCCTGGTCCGGGTTGAGGAAAGCGTTCTTCCAGCCGGAAATCTGCCATTGGGTGCCGCGTAGCAGCTTTTTATCCGTGGTGGCCAGAATGTCTGCCAGTATCTTGAAGCTGTCGGAGGCATCCAGTATGGAAAATTGCGGCTTGTAGCCCAGCAACTGCGCCTCCTGGCGCAACATCTGCAATCCCAGCGAGTGGAAGGTGGTCACGGTCAGCCCCTTGCTGGGCTTCCCCTCCAGCAGGCCACCCACGCGCTCCTGCATTTCTTTCGCCGCCTTGTTGGTAAAGGTGATCGCGGCGATTTCCTTGGGGGCATAGCCGCACTGGTCGATCAGGTGCACGATTTTGTGTGTGATGACGCGCGTCTTGCCGCTACCTGCGCCGGCAAGAACCAGCAAGGGGCCATCCAGATATTTGACGGCTTCGCGTTGGGGGGAATTGAGTTTGGATAGCATGGGGCCGCAATTCTACCTGTCGACCATGTGAGGCGTCACTTTCCACTTGCGGCGCAACCATGCAGAATGATCGGTTTCGCATCTCAGGTAATTTCGATGGGCCTTGATATCCGTACAATGGTTGTAATGACTTCCTTGCTGGCGCTGATGCTGGCGGGGTTGCTGGCACTTGCCAGCATGCACTCGGGAAATATCCGAGGCATACGCCATTGGGCGATGGCCGAAACGTGCATTGGCCTGGGTTTGGGGGTTTCCTTTGCGCAGATCAGGCCCGGTAGCGGGTGGCCCATCCTGTTTGGTGCGTTCATGATGGTGGTCGGCCTGAATTTGCAGTTGGCCGGGATCAATGCCTTTCAGGGCAAGATGCCGCGTTGGCGCTGGATGGTGGTGAGCATAGTCTTGCTGGTTGCGGTTGATGTCTGGTTCGCCATTATTCATCCGGATGTCGTCAGTCGGGCGGTGGCCAACTCCCTTATTTTTGCGGCGATCAGTTTTGCCTGCGCCAAGGCCTTGCTGATCGATGCCGAGCCGCCGCTACGTACCGCATACCGGCTGACCGGGGGATCTTTCGTGTTGCTTGCCGTGCTGTTCGTGGCCCGTGCCGGCTTTGTGTTTTCTGTCCCTGCCGGGGGCTATGGGATATATGCGCCGCTCCTGATCAATCCAGTCACTTTCTTTATTGGCAGCATCATTCAACTGACACTGGCATTCGGTTTCGTATTGATGATGAACTACAAGATCGCCAGCGACCTGCAAACGCTCGCTACGCGGGATAGCCTCACAGGAACCCTGAACAGGCGCAGCCTTGAGGAGGAGTTCAGCCGCTTGAGCGCTTTGTACTCCCGGACGGGAGGTGTGCTGTCCGTCATGATGGTCGATGTCGACCATTTCAAGCGGGTCAACGACAGGCATGGCCATCTGGTGGGCGACCGGGTGCTGCGACAGCTTGCCAGCATGGCCCAGGGGACGATCAGGAAGCAGGATTACCTGGCACGATATGGCGGAGAGGAGTTCTGCATCCTGATGCCTGCAACTTCGGAGCATGATGCAGGCTTGATGGCGGAACGTCTGCGACAGATTTATGCAGCGACCCCGATGAATGCGGATGACGGGGTCATTTACAGTACCATCAGCATCGGTGTTGCCGATTCCACCCAGGCTGGCCTGGAGTTCTCCAAGCTGATTGTGGCCGCCGACAAGGCGCTCTACAAGGCCAAGCAGACAGGTCGCAACCGGGTGGTGGCATGCTCTGAACTGGAATGACGGCTCTCTAGCGCTGCTACGTGGCGCGGTGTTCAAACCGGGAGCCATGCGGTAAGCTTCGCCCTTTAAAACGAATGGTGTAGCACATGGCTCAATACGTGATGTCCATGCTCCGCGTGAGCAAGGTCGTTCCGCCCAAGCGGCAGATTATCAAGGATATTTCCCTGTCTTTCTTCCCCGGCGCCAAGATCGGCCTGCTGGGCCTTAACGGTTCCGGCAAATCCACTGTGCTGCGCATCATGGCGGGCGCGGACAAGGAATTCGAAGGCGAGGTGCAATGGCAACCCGGAATTTCCATCGGCTACCTGCCGCAGGAACCCGAACTTGACCCCACCAAGACCGTGCGCGAGGAAGTCGAGTCCGGTATGGGCGCTGTGATGGAAGCCAAAACCAAGCTCGATGCCATCTATGCCGCTTACGCCGAACCCGATGCCGATTTCGACAAGCTGGCCGAAGAACAGGCCAAGTACGAAAATATTCTCGCTGCCAGCGGTTCGGATACCGAAACCCAGCTGGAAATCGCGGCCGATGCCCTGCGCCTGCCGCCGTGGGATGCCAGGATCGAGCACTTGTCCGGTGGCGAAAAGCGCCGTGTGGCGCTCTGCAAGTTGCTGCTCTCCAAGCCTGACATGCTGCTGCTGGATGAACCGACCAACCACCTGGATGCTGAATCGGTGGAATGGCTTGAACAGTTTTTGGTGCGTTTTCCCGGTACTGTGGTGGCCGTCACCCATGACCGCTACTTCCTCGATAATGCCGCCGAGTGGATTCTGGAGCTCGATCGCGGTCAGGGCATCCCCTGGAAGGGCAACTATTCCAGCTGGCTGGAACAGAAAGAAGCCCGGTTGGAGCAGGAGAACAAGCAGGTCGACGCCCACATGAAAGC
>DAIDAS010000126.1 GCA_027310505.1 bacterium | reverse complement strand
TCGGTGAGCAGCGCGCAGGCTTTGCCCAGTCCCTTGGACTTCAGGTAGCTGGTCGGATACAGCATTTCCTGCATGCCGGGGCCGCCTTTGGGGCCTTCGTAGCGGATCACCACGACATCGCCGGCGACGATTTCATCATTCAGGATGCCGGCGACGGCATCGTCCTGGCTTTCGAAGATGCGCGCACGACCGGTGAACTTGAGGATGCTGTCATCGACGCCGGCGGTTTTGACGATGCAGCCGTCCAGCGCGATATTGCCATGCAGCACTGCGAGGCCGCCATCCTGCGAGTAGGCATTGACTTTGTCGCGGATGCAACCGTTGGCGCGGTCGTCGTCCAGCGTGGGGTAGCGCATGGACTGGCTGAACGCGATCGTCGTCGGAACGCCGCCCGGCGCCGCGCGGTAAAACTCCTTGACGCTGGCATCCTGAGCGCGCTGGATATCCCATTGCTCCAGTGCGCTGCCCATGTTGGTCGCGTGTACGGTCGGCACTTCACGCTGGATCAGCCCGGCGCGGTCGAGTTCGCCCAGGATGCCCATCACGCCACCGGCGCGGTGCACGTCTTCCATGTGGTATTTCTGCGTGGCGGGGGCCACTTTGCTCAGGCACGGCACGCGGCGCGAAATCTGGTCGATATCGGCCATGGTGAAATCGACGCCAGCCTCGTGGGCTGCGGCCAGCAGGTGCAGCACGGTGTTGGTGGAGCCGCCCATGGCGACATCCAGGCTCATGGCGTTCTGGAAAGCGTCGAAGGTGGCGATGGAGCGCGGCAGCACGCTGGCATCGTCCTGTTCATAGTATCGCTTCGCCAGTTCGACGATGGTGCGGCCTGCGCGCAGGAACAACTGTTTGCGATCCGCATGGGTGGCAACGATGGAACCGTTGCCTGGCAGCGAAAGGCCCAGCGCCTCGGTAAGGCAGTTCATCGAGTTGGCGGTGAACATGCCGGAGCAGGAGCCGCAGGTGGGGCAGGCGGAGCGCTCGATGGCTTCGGATTTCTCATCGCTCACGCTGCTGTCGGCGGCAGCTACCATGGCATCCACCAGATCCAGTTTCAGCGCGTCGCCCTGCCAGTTGACCTTGCCTGCTTCCATCGGGCCGCCGGAAACGAAGATCACCGGAATGTTGAGGCGCAATGCCGCCATCAGCATGCCGGGGGTGATCTTGTCGCAGTTGGAAATGCATACCAGCGCGTCGGCACAGTGCGCATTGACCATGTATTCCACCGAGTCGGCAATCAGGTCACGGCTGGGCAGCGAATACAGCATGCCGCCGTGGCCCATGGCGATGCCGTCGTCCACGGCGATGGTGTTGAACTCCTTGGCCACGCCGCCGGCTTTTTCGATTTCGCGTGCCACCAGTTGTCCCATGTCCTTCAGGTGCACATGCCCCGGCACGAACTGGGTGAACGAGTTGGCGATGGCGATGATGGGTTTGGAGAAATCCTCCTCCTTCATGCCGGTGGCGCGCCAAAGGGCGCGGGCGCCGGCCATGTTGCGGCCTTGCGTGGTGGTGTGGGAACGATATTTGGGCATGGTGAACCTCGAAAAAAACATGACGTATAATCCCGTAATTCTAACTCATTCCCGCATCCGACTCTTATGCTGGTTCATCCGCAGTTCGACCCTATTGCCATTCACCTCGGCCCGTTCGGCATTCACTGGTACGGCCTGATGTATCTGATCGGCTTCTTGAGCCTGCTGTGGTTGGGCAAATGGCGCATCCGCAAGCACCCCGATGCTGACTGGAGTGCGCGCGACCTAGACGACATCCTGTTCTACGGCGCGCTAGGGGTGATACTGGGAGGACGGCTGGGATATGTGTTGTTTTACCAGCCAGGGTACTTTCTGCATCATCCGACGGAAATCTTCGCGGTATGGCAGGGCGGGATGTCTTTTCATGGCGGGTTCCTTGGCGTATTGGTCGCCATGTGGCTCTTTGCACGCAAGACCGGCAAACGCTGGTTGGCGCTGATGGACTTTGTCGCGCCGATGGTGCCGATCGGCTTGGGCGCCGGACGCTTGGGCAACTTCATCAACGGCGAACTGTGGGGGCGTGCCACGGAT
Organism: bacterium; assembly: GCA_027310505.1. Classification (GTDB taxonomy): domain Bacteria; phylum Pseudomonadota; class Gammaproteobacteria; order Burkholderiales; family Methylophilaceae; genus CAIJXJ01. Next base: position 273 of record DAIDAS010000126.1, on the reverse strand, counting down.
TTGCCCTGGGGGGTGGTATTCCCGCAAGTGGATAACCTGCCGCGCCATCCTTCGCAGCTTTACGAATTCGGGCTGGAAGGCGCCATGCTGTTTGGCCTGTTATGGTGGTTTTCCAGCAAGCCGCGTCCGGTGGGTGCTGTGTCAGCACTGTTCCTGATCGGCTATGGCGGCTCGCGGTTCGTGGTGGAATTCGCCCGCGAACCGGATGGCTTCCTCGGGTTGCTGTCGTTCGGGTTGAGCATGGGGCAGTGGCTCAGTCTGCCGATGGTGCTC
>DAIDAS010000198.1 GCA_027310505.1 bacterium | reverse complement strand
GCACGTCACCTTATAGTTGTGCGTCAGCCAGTAGAGCTTCTTCATAGAGCGCTGCCACTTTTCAAACTTCACGAAAGGAAAAGGGAAACGCAATATATGCCGGAAAATTTTCCAAGGCTGTTTTTTCAGGATATCCCGATATGAGCCCGCATCAATAATCTCTTGAGCCAAAATTTGATGTGGCGCAAACAATCGAGCCACCTCTTCTGGAGCAGGGCGATACATGGTGTCGATCGGATCGGCGTGATAGGGATAACTATAGGGAACCGTGATAAATATCAGCCCCCCCGGCGGGAGGAGTTCCAGGCAACGACGCGCCAATTGATCAGGCTGCTGCACGTGCTCCAGCACGTTGCTACACAGGATCGCGCGTGGTGCGAAGCTTTTCAGTTTCTGGAAATCCTCATCATTGAAGATATCTCCAGACACATCCACGCCTTCGCCCATCTTCAAATCGAAATGTACCGGCCGCACGCCACGCAATTCCAGTGGCCGAAATACCAGCGCATCCACATGCGGCTGGACCTGAGTACGGAAAAACGTGGTAGAACTACCGATATTCAGCAACGGCGACAATGCCTCGGCAGGCATTTTCTCAAAGCTGCGCTGCAACCATAAAGCTTCACTTTCGTGCATTTACAAATCCTTGGTGTACGTCTTGGAAACTGGGTGGGAACCAGATACCGATAAGTGGGATACAGCCAGAAAAATCAGCCACCAAACCATCGTGGACCAGAAACTACCGTAAAACGCATGTCCCGCATGCAATGGGAAGAAGACGATCAACACCGTTGCCATCCATGGCAACGCAAGCCTTTGCCGGGAGAGTATTGCCAGCGCGCCGCGTCGAATCCAGTATCCCACCGCAAGCAGATATCCAAGCAGGCCTATCACGCCGGTTTCCACGGCGATCTCCAATATCAACTCGTGCGGATGTGTCGGGCCGGTGGTGCTGTGTTGCAGCCACATATCATCCTTGGGCACGTAATCCGGATACACATAGCGAAAGCCTCGCGGACCCACGCCGTTAATCCAGTGATCCTTCGCCACCCGTGTTGCGACTGACCAGATTGGGAGCCGAGCGCTCGTTGCCGCATTGGCTTGCTCGTAATTACCGCTGAACAACCCTTTCGTCGTCTCGAATTTCGCCCGCCAGGCCGTACTTTGCATTAGCCCTCCCGCGGTCATCGCCGCCAGCAACAAGACTGCGCAAATGGCCTGCCATTTCCACCGCACTTTTTCGACCACGATCAACTGTAATGCGAACAACACCATGCCCAAGCCCAGCATCACCCAGGCAGCACGAGCACCAGTCAGTAGAATGGCTGCACCATACAGCGGGATAAGCAGCCAGACCCAGCGTCGTTGCTGTGCCGACTCGCGCACCCAGTAGAAATACACCGGAGACAAAACCGCCATGATATGCCCGACCACCAGCTTGCCATGTATCACCCCGGGCATACGTCCCTCAACGCTGGGAAAACCAAACAAATCGTACCCTGCCACGGCCTGAACAAGGATATCGACTGCGCTAAAGGCAAGTGCAACCCCCAGCACTGTTAACAGGCGCCGCCTGGCATCTTCGGTGTCGAGCGCCCAGAGGACGAAAATGGCAGCCAAAGGAAAGCGCAGAAAAACCAGTACCGTTTCCAGCGATCGCGCGAGATTCGCCGCATCCGTCAGCGAGGCCACCATCGGCAACCAGAAGCAGCCAAACATGATCAGCATCGGGGTCAACGCTGGCGAGCCGAGCACTGTGTGTGGCTGCCGCAGCAGGAGCAGCAGCCCGAACAACGCCATCATGGCCATCGGCAACTCGAACAGGTTTTTGAACGGTTGCAACAGGATGAATGACACCACCAACAGCCAACCACTTTTCTTGAGCCAGTCCAATGTCATGCATTCCTCCCTTCCAGCCCGACTTGCCGCAGCATAGCGCGCGCGCGATGTTCGTAAGTGTGTTCCGCCATCACCCGTTTATATCCTGCCTCGCCAATGGCGTGCGCAAAGACCGGGTCTGCTGTCAGCCGGTCATGCAGGTCGTGCAGTTCTTCCAACGACCGGTAAACCAGGATTTCCTTGCCCGGCTCAAAACACCGATCCATATCGGCCATGTCA
>DAIDAS010000196.1 GCA_027310505.1 bacterium | reverse complement strand
GCCGCACAGCCGCGAACAGGAACGTGAAGCCGACCGCATGGGGCTGGAACTGTCCGCACGCGCCGGCTACGACCCCAATGCGGCCATCAGCCTGTGGCGCAAGATGGGCGCCGCTGGTGGCGGAAAACCACCCGAGTTCCTGAGCACCCACCCGTCGGATGAATCCCGCATCAACGATTTGCAACAGCTGATCCCGACCGTCATGCCGTTGTATCAAGAAGCAAAAGCCAAACACGGCTGATTGATGTCAGAATAGCGGCATCGCAAGGGCGCTCCGGCGCCCTTGTTTTTGGAGCCTCATTCATGAACGAAAAAATCAGCGAGATCGTCGAGCGCATGAAAGCGCTGGAACTCGAACTGGAAGCCGAACTGGACAAAGCTTACGATCGCCTCCATCGACGCCAGGGCAATCAGGGTTCCCACTTTGATCGCGAAACACTGATCCGGCAGCGACAGTTCAAGATCAATCTGTTCAGCTATGTCTTGCTCCCCCGCCCCCGCCACGTGCTGACAGCGCCGTTCATCTATGCCCTGCTGTTCCCGTTGCTGCTGCTCGACCTGCTGGGTAGCCTGTACCATGTCGTCTGCTTTCCGTTGCTGGGTATCCCCAAGGTCAGGCGCAGCGACTATCTGGTATTCGACCGCCACCACCTGGCCTACCTCAACCTGCTGGAGATGGTGAACTGCGCCTATTGCTCGTACGGCAACGGCCTGCTCGCCTACATGACGGAAATCGTGGCGCGCACCGAACAGTACTGGTGCCCGATCAAGCATGCGCGCCGCGTCCTGGCGGCACATGATCGCTACAAGAATTTCACCGAATTCGGCGATGCCGAGAGTTTCCGCCGCGACCTGGAAAGAATCCGCCAGTTCAAAGACTGACGAACTTATCAGAACCAAGTAAAATTACGCTTTTTAAAGCCTTTTAAGGATTCACCATGCAAGACCTGCAACCCATCATCGAAGACGCCTTCGAGCGCCGCGCCGACATCAACCCCGCCAACGCCGAGAAGAAGGTCAAGGATGCCGTATTCGGCGTGCTGGAAGAACTGAACGCCGGTCGCCTGCGCGTCGCCGAAAAGATCGACGGCCAGTGGGTCACCCACCAGTGGATCAAGAAGGCCGTGCTGCTGTCGTTCCGCCTGGAAGACAACGTCGTGCTGGATGGCGGCTGCACCAAGTATTATGACAAGGTGCCGCCCAAGTTTGCCAACTACACCGAAGCCGATTTCAAGGCCGGCGGGTTCCGCGTGGTGCCGAACGCCATCGTGCGTCGCGGTTCCTTCATCGGCAAGAACGTGGTGCTGATGCCCTCCTACGTCAACATCGGCGCCTTCGTCGATGAAGGCACCATGGTCGACACCTGGGCCACCGTCGGCTCCTGCGCCCAGATCGGCAAGAACGTTCACCTGTCCGGCGGCGTCGGTATCGGCGGTGTACTGGAGCCAGTGCAGGCCGGCCCCACCATCATCGGCGACAACTGCTTCATCGGCGCCCGCTCCGAAGTGGTCGAAGGCGTGATCGTGGAAGACAACTGCGTGATTTCCATGGGCGTCTACATCGGCCAGTCCACCAAGATTTACGACCGTGAAACCGGCGAAGTATTTTATGGCCGCGTCCCGGCCGGCTCCGTCGTGGTGAGCGGCAACCTGCCCTCCAAGGACGGCAGCTACAGCCTGTACTGCGCCGTGATCGTCAAGAAAGTCGACGCCAAGACCCTGGGCAAGGTCGGCATCAACGAGCTGCTCCGCGGCATTTGATGAAGCTTTACGGCATCCCTAACTGCGGCACGGTCAAAAAGGCGCGCACCTTTCTTGAAGCGCATGGCATCGCCTACGATTTCCATGACTTCAAGAAAAACGGCGTGACCGAGGCCATGCTCAGCAACTGGCTGCAACAGGTCGGCTGGCAGAAACTGCTGAAAAAAACCGGCCCGACCTGGGGCCAGTTGCCGGATGCCGTAAAAGCCAGCATCAAGGACGATGCATCAGCCCTCGCCCTAATGCTGGAAAAACCCAATGTCATCAAACGGCCCGTGCTGGAACAGAACGGCAAGGTGCTGGCCGCCGGCTTCGTTGAGGCCGATTACGAAAGGCTCTTCAAATGAGCGCCACTCTCGAACTTGCAAAAGCACTCATCGCCAGAAAATCCCTGACGCCGGAAGACGCCGGATGCCAGGACATGCTGATCGGGCGACTGGAAAAGCTGGGCTTCGTCGTCGAGAGAATGCGCTTTGGCGGTGTCGATAACTTCTGGGCACGGCGCGGTACGGCACAACCGCTGGTGGTATTTGCCGGCCATACTGACGTGGTGCCCACCGGCCCCGTCGAGCAATGGCATAGCGCCCCGTTTGAGCCGACCATCCGCAACGGCATGCTGTACGGACGCGGTGCGGCAGACATGAAGACCTCCATCGCGGCCTTTGTGGTCGCCGTGGAGGAGTTTCTGGCCCAACACCCTGACCACCCCGGATCCATCGGCCTGCTGATCACTTCGGATGAAGAAGGCGTCGCAGTAGACGGCACGGTCAAGGTCGTCGAAACGCTGCAAGAGCGGGGTGAACTGATCGACTACTGCATCGTCGGCGAACCGACCTCCAACAAGGTGGTGGGCGACATGATCAAAAACGGCCGACGCGGTTCGCTCTCGGGCAAGCTGATCATCAAGGGTATCCAGGGCCATATCGCCTACCCGCATCTGGTCAAGAACCCCATCCACATGGTGGCACCGGCCGTGGCCGATCTTGCCACCACCGAATGGGACAAAGGCAACGAATATTTCCCGCCGACTTCGTGGCAGATTTCCAATTTCAACAGCGGCACCGGCGCGACCAACGTCGTCCCGGGGCATGCGGAAATCCTGTTCAACTTCCGCTTTTCCACCGCCAGCACCGAGCAGGGGCTGAAAGATCGCGTGCATGCGGTTCTGGACAGGCACGGGCTGGATTACGACCTGGAATGGGAGTTCTCCGGCAAGCCCTACCTGACTCCGAAGGGTGATCTGGTGGAAGCCATCAGCGCCGCAATAGAAAGAGCTTACGGCGTCACGCCGGAACTCTCGACAACCGGCGGCACGTCGGATGGCCGCTTCATCGCCGACATCTGCCCACAGGTGATCGAGTTCGGCCCGCTCAATGCGACCATACACAAAATCAATGAATGCGTCGGCGTGGCGGATATCGACCCGCTCAAGGAAACCTACCGTCTCACGCTGGAAAAACTGCTGAAATGAGCCTTTACCCTCGCGCAGCAGAAGAACTGTTCACCCTCCGCGACTGGCTGCGTTTTGCCGTCAGCCGCTTTGAGGAATCCGGCATCTTTTTCGGCCATGGCGCACAGAACAGCTACGACGAAGCGGTGTGGCTGATCCTTGCCGCCCTGCACCTGCCGCACGACACGCTGGATAATTTCCTCGATGCCGTGCTGACCGAAACCGAACGCAGGCATCTCCTCCACCTCATATCGCGCCGCGTCAGCGAGCGCATTCCGACCGCTTACCTGGTACGGGAGGCGTGGCTGGGCGACTTCAAATTCTACGTGGATGAGCGCGTGATCGTACCGCGCTCGTTCATCGCCGAACTGCTTCGCGAACAACTTGCACCGTGGGTCGAAACCCCGGAAGAAGTGGTCAGCGTAGCCGACATCTGCACCGGCAGCGGTTGTCTCGCGATTCTGTCCGCGCTCGCCTTCCCCAATGCCGAAGTGGATGCCATCGACATTTCGGATGACGCGCTTGCCGTGGCGCGCAAGAATATCGGCGATTATGGCCTGGAAGGCCACGTCCACCCGATCAAGTCCGATATGCTGTCAGCGTTGCAGGGCAAGTGTTACGACATCATCATCAGCAATCCGCCCTACGTGGATGCGCCCTCCATGGAAGCCCTGCCGCAGGAGTACCGCCAGGAACCCAACCTTGCGCTCGCCAGCGGCGTGAACGGCCTCGACCACACGCATACGCTGTTGCGCGAAGCCGCCGATCACCTCAACCCCGGTGGCCTGCTGATCGTTGAAATCGGCCACAACCGCGATGTGCTGGAAGCCACCTACCCCGAATTGCCGTTCACCTGGCTGGAAGTCAGCGCAGGCGATCAGTTCGTGTTCCTGCTCACCCGCGAGCAACTGCTCTAAACCCTTTAGCCACGCGATCCGACCTCGCCGAATCTGGTCGGATCGGGCCTATTGACATAATTAGCCTGCTAACTATAATGCGCCTTATTATGTTGCAGCTAAAAAACCTTCCTGACGCCAATATCCTCGAGAAATTCGTCGCGAGGTATCCTGATGCAGAAGTGGCATCAGTGCTGCCCTTTCTGAACATTCTGCGTGCGGGTTCCGATCTTTCCGACGCTCTCGACGCCCTGCTCGGCAAACACGGGCTGTTGCAAGGCCGGTGGTGGGTACTGATCCTGCTGATGCGCGAAGACGACCTGACTTCGACCCCTTCCGATCTCGCTGAAAAAGCCGGTGTCTCGCGGGCAACCATGACAGGTTTAATCGATGGACTCGAACGCGACGGCCTGGTACAGCGGCTGACGGACACCAGCGACCGCCGAAAACTCACGATCAAACTGACGTCGGCAGGCCAGGCCAAACTGGATGAAGTCATGCCCGGCTACTACCGGAAAGTCAGGCAGCTGATGTCCGTATTAACCCAGCAACAACGCGATGATGTAGTTTCATCCCTGAAACTGCTGACAGCCAACATCGCGGCACTCGACTAAAATTTTCCCCATTTAATTAGCCCGCTAATCAATATCGAAAGGAAGCAGCATGAGCACCCCAAACACCCCACCCCTGGCCACCCTTGAATTCCTGAACGCAACCTGGAACCAGGCCCTGAACAGCGGCAACACACAGGGTCTGGCCAACCTTTATGCAGAAAACGCAACGGTCTCCCCCGGCAACGGCCAGACCCTGGTCGGTCGGGTCGAAATTGAAAAGCTGTTCAAAAGTTTCGTCGACAATGGCGTCCACAACCATACCATCGAGATCATCGATGCCGGAGGAGACGATCGCATCCTGTATCAGGTCGCGCGATGGAGTGCCAACGGCGCTGAACAAGACGGCAAAAAGCCTTCGTTTGGCGGAATCCTGACGAGCGTGGCCGAAAAAGGGGCCGATGGCAAATGGCTAACCCGCTCCCATGTCTGGAATGTTTCCAACTGATACGAAGAAGCCCTGATTTTCCTGAAAGAAAGGAGCCCAGCATGCCGTTCGTGACGATCTCGATCCTGAAAGGCAAATCCCCGGCCTACATCAAGGCGGTGGCGGACGGCATCAACGCCGCCGTGATCGAAACCATGGGGTTTCCCGAAGATGACCGTTACCAGGTCATACATCAGCTGGATCACGAGTGCCTGCAACTGCAGAATCGTGAAGGCGATCGCGTGATGATGCATCTGGTGATGCGCGCAGGCCAATCCAACAAGTCGAAACTGGCCTTCTACAAAAAGGCAGTGGAAAACCTTGCGCGCAACCCGGGGATCGATCCGGCGAATGTGCTGATCACCATCACCGAAAACCACGACATCGATTGGTCGTTCAGGGATGGCATCGCGCAGTTTGTAGCGTAACCAGCCAGCCTGCAATTGCAGGCTGGTCATGGCGCATTTAGCCGCGTCCGCGGTTGCGGTCGCTGCGTCGCTGCTGAACGGGTGGCGTCATACCATCACCCCGAATACGGCGCTTGGCTGTCGGCGTTTTTGTGGAAGGTGCGCGAGCCCCCGGAGTACTTGAACGCGGGGCATTGGGCGCATCGCCGAGCGGCCTTTTGGCCCGGCTTTCCGGCTTGCGCTCTTTGGGTGTAAAAGTCTTGCCCAGGCTTTCTTTTTCCTTCTGCGTGCGCTGCGGGGCGCGCGGCACAGCCAGCCCGGCCCATTCCAGCAGGCCTGCGACTTCCTTCGGCGGCAATTCCAGCATCTGGCCACGCTTGAGCCTGGCCGGCAAATTGACCGGTCCGAAGCGGATGCGCATCAGGCGACTCACCATCAAGCCAAGAGCCTCGAACAGGCGGCGCACTTCACGGTTGCGGCCCTCACGCAGCATGACTTCGTACCAATGGTTGGCGCCTTCGCCGCCCTTATCCTGGATACTGTCGAACTGGGCCATGCCGTCTTCAAGTTCCACGCCCTGCGTCAGTTGCAGCAACTGTCCTTCAGTCAGCTCGCCCATCAGACGCACCGCATATTCACGCTCGACTTCGTAGCGCGGGTGCATGAAATGGTTGGCCAATTCACCCGAAGTGGTAAAAATCAGCAGGCCGGAAGTGTTGATATCCAGCCGCCCGATCGCCACCCAGCGCCCGCCACGGACGCGCGGCAGCTTGTCGAACACGGTAGCGCGCTTCTCGGGGTCATCCTGGCTGACGATCTCGCCTTCCGGTTTATGATATAGCAGCACGCGCGGCAACTCGGCCTCGAACGGCAGATGCAGGATGCGGCGATCCAGCTTGACCACGTCATTGGGCGTAACGCCCGCCCCAACCTGCGCGACCTCGCCATTGATGGTGATGCGACCGCTGGCAATCAGCTCTTCCATGTCGCGACGCGAGCCGAGACCGGCCAGTGCCAGCAACTTGTGTAACCGCTGTGGTGGCTGATCGGGGCTGGAAGCCCGCGATGGGCGGGATGTTGGGGCTTTCTTGAAAGGTCTTGCCATTTTAAAACTCCTAAAACCTGTTTAGCCGCCAAGACGTCAAGAGCACCAAGTAAAAAGATAGAATCTCTTGGCGCATCTGGCGTCTTGGCGGTTCACTAATTCTTATAAATCCAGCGGTATTTCATGCTGGGGAAAGCGCTCCAGCGGGGGTAGTTCCGCGAGCGAACGTAAATTGAGGTCATCCAGAAACGTCCTGGTCGTGGCAAACAACGACGGCCTTCCGGGAACCTCACGATGCCCCACCACATCGATCCAGCCGCGTTCCTGCAGCGTCTTGATGGTGTTGGGGTTGACCGCCACCCCACGAATTTCCTCGATATCGCCGCGGGTCACGGGCTGGCGGTAGGCAATGATCGCTAGTGTTTCCAGCACCGCGCGCGAGTAGCGCTGCTGGCGCTCCGGATTGAGCCGCGCAAGGAATGGCGAATATTCGGCACGGGCCTGGAAGCGCCATCCGCTGGCAACCTGCACCAGTTCCAGCGTGCGGCCGTTCCAGTCGGTCTTGAGCTCATCCAGCAGCATGCGCAAGGTGGCGCGCTCCATGCGCTCCTCGAACAGGCGCGCCAGTTCATCCAGCGAAAGCGGTTCGTGGCTGGTCAGCAATGCTGCTTCCAGCACATTCTTCAACTGCTGGATGTCGGAGGACATGGTTAAAGCACCTCCCCGGCCTGTACGTAAATCGGCGCGAAAGCCGCCTGTTGCGTCAGCCTGACCAGCCCTTCGCGGGCCAGCTCGAGGATGGCGAGAAAACACACCACCAGCTTGGGCAGGCCTTCGCGCACGTCGAACAAGGCGATGAACTCGAGCAACGGCTCGGCATTCAATTTGCGCAGAATCATGCTCATGTGCTCGCGCACCGACAGCTCCTCGCGACTGACCTTGTGGTGCACGTAGTGGCTGGCGCGCCTGAGCACTTCCTGCCACGCCGCGAGCAGGTCGTCCATGGTCACGCCCGGCAACTGCTGTTGCGGAATGTGCTCGTAATAAGCCTGCGCCACCAGCAACTCGCGCCCCACCTGCGGCAATTCATCCAGCCGCTGGCTGGCCAGCTTCATGGATTCGTATTCCAGCAGGCGACGCACCAGTTCGGCACGCGGGTCTTCTTCCTGCTCGATCTCCTCCGGCTTGGGCAGCAGCATGCGTGACTTGATCTCGATCAGCATGGCCGACATCAGCAGGTAATCCGATGCCAGCTCCAGGTTGCGCGCCCGCATCTTGTCCACGTATTCCATGTACTGACGCGTAAGATCAGCCATGGGGATATCGAGGATATCCAGGTTGTGCTTGCGGATCAGGTACAGCAGCAGATCCAGCGGGCCTTCGAAGGCTTCCAGATAGACCTCCAGCGCATCCGGCGGGATGTAGAGATCCTGCGGCAGTTCTGCCAGGGGCTCTCCATGGATGCGGGCGCTGGCGGCGGGTAACATCAGCTGTAAGACAAGCCCATCGCTTCACGCACGTCGCGCATGGTTTCGCGAGCCAGCTTGCGCGCCTTTTCGCAGCCATCGGCAACGATGTTCTTCACCAGCGTAGGATCTTCGGCGTATTGCGCCGCGCGCCCCTGGATCGGCTTGAGTTCTTCCAGCACGGCATCAATCACCGGCTGCTTGCATTCGATGCAGCCGATGGAGGCACCCTTGCAGCCGGTCTGCACCCACTCGCGCTTCTGCTCGTCCGAATAGATTTCGTGCAGTTGCCATACGGGGCACTTGGCCGGATCGCCCGGATCGGTACGGCGCACGCGCGCCGGATCGGTCGGCATGGTGCGGATCTTTTTGGAAATGGTGTCCGGGTCTTCGCGTAGCGAAATCGTATTGTTGTAGGATTTGGACATTTTCTGTCCATCCAGACCTGGCATCTTGGAAGCTGGCGTCAGCACGTATTCCGGCTCGACCAGAATCATCTTGCCTCCGCCTTCGAGGAACCCCAGCAGGCGCTCACGGTCGCCCAGGCTCAGCCCCTGCTGCTCATGGATCAGAGCGCGAGCAGCCTCCAGGGC
>DAIDAS010000171.1 GCA_027310505.1 bacterium | reverse complement strand
GCACGGCCGGGCTGCAGCGGGCCGAATTCCTGGACTTGCTTGAGCACGTCAGGGGATGCGTTGAACAGCACCCAGTTGACGCCGTCACCGCTGACGCAGATGGAAGACTGGGTGCGGGCACGCGCCTTGATCGTGCCTTTGCGCAAGCCGTCGCAGTTATGACAATTGCAATTCCATTGCGGAAAACCACCGCCGGCACCGGCGCCTAATACATGTATGTGCATCTCTAACCCACTTAAATCAGGATATGAAAGTCTCTATTACACCGCTTAAGAAGGCCGCACGCAGCGGCCTTCAATACGCAGCAACTTAGCGGTTGCAAACGTACATGGTCACTTCAAAGCCGAAACGCATTTCGGTAACTTCTGGCTTGGTCCACATGTTGCATGTCTCCTAATTAAGTTTATTGGTTGAACGATCCGCATTGCTTGCAAAACGCTCGATGCCATTCTCGCGCCCCGCGTCTTTGCTCAACAGTGCAAAAATCAGCAAATTGCACTCATGATTATCATGAGCAGCCCCACACCGGAACGATCATTCGCTAGAATAGCCACGATGAACACTATGGATACCTTGTGGCAAAACGCCAGTCTCTATGCCTGGCATGAGGATCTACCCACCCTGATCCTGATCGTTGCCGTCATGGGTGGACTGCTGGCCCGCTTCAAAAATGGCGCCCGCCGCTCCGTTGCCCTCACCCTGATCACCTTCGCGTCCAGCCTGGCGGGACAATTCGTCAGCGGGGTCATTGCGCAAATGGGCTACACGAGCTTTGGCATGTGGCTGCATGAATCTTTCCTGATCCTGGAAGGCATGACAGCCATCCGCCTGTGCGGCATGTTCATCTTCCGCCTGCTGTTGCCGGTCATACGCCTGCAGCCGCCTCGCATCCTGGAAGACATTATCGTATTTATTGGCTACCTTGGCTGGGGTTTTGTGCGCCTGCATTACGCCGGGCTGGATCTCTCAGGCATCGTGACCACTTCCGCCGTGATTACCGCCGTACTCGCCTTTTCCATGCAGGACACGCTGGGCAACATCCTTGGCGGCATGGCGCTGCAGCTCGACAACTCGGTCGAGGTTGGCGACTGGATCAAGGTGGACGAGATCATCGGCAAGGTGGTCGACATCCGCTGGCGACACACAGCCGTCGAGACCCGCAACTGGGAAACCGTGATCGTGCCCAACAGCCAGCTGATGAAATCCAAGTTCTCGGTACTGGGGCGCCACGGTGAAGAGCCGGTGCAGTGGCGACGCTGGATTTGGTTCAATGTCGCCTATCAGATCCCGCCGTCACGGGTCATCGAGACCGTGCAGAACGCCGTGCGCGACGCCGATATTGGCAACGTTGCAAGACAACCCGCGGTGCAGTGCGTGCTGATGGAATTCGACGTCAGTTACGGCCGCTATGCATTGCGCTACTGGCTGACCGACCTGCAAAACGACGATAGTACCGATTCCGAGGTACGCGACCATGTCTACGTCGCCCTGCAACGTGCCGGTATCCGCCTGGCTTTCCCCGAGCATCATGTGCACATGACCAAGGAAAGCGAAAAACACGAACTGGCCAGACAGACGAGACGGATTCAGGAGCGCATCGGGGCACTGCACAAGGTCGAACTGTTCAATAGTTTTCGCGAAGATGAATTGCTGGCGATTGCGCAACGCCTCAAATACGCCCCATTCGCCAAGGGCGACATCATCACCCATCAGGGTGCGGTCGCACACTGGCTGTATATGCTGATCGAAGGCGAGGCCGAAGTCTACCTCGACTCCCCCGGGCAGCCACGGCGCAAGCTCTCCACCCTGCATCCTGGCAATTTCTTCGGCGAGATGGGCTTGATGACCGGGGCGCCACGCACGGCGACCGTCGTAGCTGCGACCGATGCCGAATGCTATCAGCTGGACAAGGCTGCATTCGAAGATATCCTCAGGAATCGCCCGGAACTCGCCGAGGAAATCTCACACACGCTCGTCAGCCGGCGTTTTGGCCTGGACAGCCTGCACCAGGACATCGACGCCGATACCCGGGCCCAGCAGATGTCGCAGCAACATCTCGACATGCTCTCCAAGATCCGTAATTTCTTCGGCCTTAAGAACCCTGGGTAAGCAAACTGAAACAGACTTCCCTGATATCCCCTGCAGAGGCCGTTACGCTGGACGGCCTGTTCCAGCGACGCGCCGACCAGTCCCCGGACGGGCTGGCCTATCGGTATTTTGACGACCATGCCAGCGAATGGCGGACCCTGACCTGGTCGCAAATCGCAAGGGAGATCGCCCGATGGCAGGCCGCGCTGCAGCATGAAGGGTTCGAGCCGGGCGACCGTATCGCCGTTATGCTGAAAAATTGCCCGTCCTGGATCATTTTCGACCAGGCCGCACTCGGGTTGGGGTTGGTCACGGTGCCGCTTTACACTTCGGACCGCCCGGAAAACGTCGCGCACGTACTGGCGGATTCCGGCGCGAAACTGTTGCTGATCGATAGCGCAGAGCACTGGCACCCTCTGCATGAGGCGTGCATGCATCTGCATGCGCTCAACCGCATCGTCACGATGAAATCGCCGCCTGAGGGGGATGATGATACGCGGCTGCGGGGGCTGGATGAATGGCTACCGGAGGGCGGTGGGGAATTCCTGCACCGGGTTTCTGATGGCGGCAGGCTGGCAACCATTGTCTACACCTCGGGAACCACGGGCAAACCCAAGGGCGTCATGCTGAGCCACGACAACCTGCTCAGCAACTCATGGGCTGCGCTGATGACATTCGACGTGTACCCCGAAGACCAGTTTCTTTCGTTTCTGCCGCTCTCGCACTGCCTTGAACGGCTGACCGGTTATTACCTGCCCGTAATGGCAGGCGCCACGGTCGCCTTCGCCCGCTCTTTCCAATTGCTTCAGGATGATCTGGCTCAGGTGCGCCCGACTGCGCTGGTCACGGTTCCACGCATTTTCGAGCGCATCCTGGCAAGCTTGCGCAACAAACTCGAAAAAGGCCCGCGCATCCAGCGCTGGCTGTTCGAGCTTGCAGTTCAGGTGGGATACCATCGTTTCGAGCATGCCCAGCAACGCGCATCCTGGAGCCCGCGGCACCTGCTGTGGCCGTTGCTCAAAGTGCTGGTGGCCGACAAACTGATGTCGCGGTTGGGCGGCAGGGTGCGGCTGGCCGTTTCGGGAGGGGCCGCACTCTCGCCAGAAATTTCACGTGTTTTCATCGGGCTTGGGCTTCCCATCATCCAGGGC
>DAIDAS010000129.1 GCA_027310505.1 bacterium | reverse complement strand
GAGAGTGAGGTTGTCGATCTGCGCCCCGGCATCGTTGTAGTAAAACTCGCGCGTGACACTCCAGCCGGTAGCTTCCAGCAGGCGGCACAGGCAATCGCCTACCGCCGCGCCGCGGCCATGGCCGACATGTAGCGGCCCGGTCGGGTTGGCCGACACGAATTCGACTTGTACTTTGCGGCCCTGACCCTGGTTGTTTCGACCCCAGGCGCCACCCTGCTTCAGAATATCGCCGACCACGGCATGCTTGGCCGCCGGACTCAGGAAAAAATTGATGAAGCCGGCACCGGCGATTTCGGTTTTGGCGACATACGGCGAGACAGGCAGCGCCTTGATCAGGTTTTCAGCGATCGCACGCGGACTCTGCTTCAAGGCACGCGCCAGCGTCATGGCCAGATTGGTGGCAAAATCGCCGTGCTCGGCGGATTTTGGACGCTCCAGTACGATGGACAGGTCAGCTTGGTCCGGTGCGACAGCTTTTGCCGCCTGCGCCAGTAATTCGGTAAGATGTGCTTTCAAAACGATTTGATCGACTTAAAAAAGCGTTATTTTAGCGGTTTCCCGTTGCACCTGCATTGCAATAACGCGCTCCCACAAGGTAAAGATGACAATTCTCCGCGTCGCGCTCGACGTTCCCCTCGCCAGACTGTTCGACTACCTGGATACCGGCAGCGGCGTGCAGACGGGGCAGCGCGTGCTGGTACCATTCGGGCGACGACAAATGATCGGCATCGTCATGGGACGTACATCCGAGTCGGACATGGCGACGGACAGGCTCAAACCCATAGACCGCGCCTTCGTCGAAGAGCCGCCATTGCCCGCCGCGACACTGAAGCTGCTCAAGTTCTGCTCGGATTATTATCACTACCCGCTCGGCCAGACCATGCTTGGCGTGCTTCCGCCCCGGCTGCGCGAAGCCGAGCCGGCCAGGTTGCCGCAAAAGGTCGGCTATCGCCTGACGGCTTCGGGCATCGCATCCGGGCTTGAGGCCATTCCCGCGCGTTCCGTATTGCAAAAAAAGCTGTTTGCGGCACTGCAAGAGGCGGAAGTTCTGGAATCGACCGTGCTGTCGACCATTGCGAGTGGCTGGCGCCCGGCATTGAAACAACTGATCGACAAAGGCTGGGCAGAAAGCATCGAACTCACCGGACCGGTTCCTGGGCAGGCCACGACTCCGCATGCGGCGCAAACCCTCAATGCTGACCAGCAACAGGCACTGGAGGCCATGCTGCAAGCCGGAAGCGGATTCAACGTCTGGCTGCTGTATGGCATCACCGGCAGCGGCAAGACCGAAGTCTACATGCATCTACTGGAGGCCATGCTGAAGGAATGCGGGAGCCAGGCGCTGGTATTGGTGCCGGAAATCAACCTGACACCGCAGCTCGAATCACGCTTCCGCGCCCGCTTCCCACAGCAAACTATCGTCATGCTGCACAGCCAGATGAACGAGAGCGAACGCCTGCATGGCTGGCTGCGCGCGCAGAACGGCGAGGCCCGCATCGTCATCGGCACCCGCCTGTCGGTGTTCACTCCCCTGGCAAAACCCGCAGTGATCATTGTCGATGAAGAACACGATGCCTCCTACAAGCAGCAGGACGGCATGCGCTACTCGGCGCGTGACGTCGCGATCATGCGCGGCAAGATGGCCGACGTGCCGGTGCTGCTGGGTTCCGCCACGCCGTCGCTGGAAAGCTGGCACAACGCCCAGGAAGGGCGCTACCGCTTGCTGACACTGTCGCAGCGCGCGGTCACCAGCGCCGCCCTGCCTGCGATCCACTGCATCGACACCCGGCTCGTCCGCCCTGAAGACGGCATCTCGGAACCGCTGCTCAAAGCGATGGAACAACGCCTGCAACGCGGCGAACAGAGTCTGCTGTTCATCAACCGGCGCGGCTATTCGCCGGTACTGCTGTGCAGCGCCTGCGCTTGGGTCGCGCCCTGTACGCGCTGCTCGGCGCGGCTGGTGGTCCATCTGCGACAACGCCGCCTGCGCTGTCATCACTGCGGCCACGAACAGCGCATACCACCGCAATGCCCAAGCTGCGGCAACCCCGACCTGCACCCCACCGGCCACGGCACGCAACGGCTGGAAGAAGTATTGGCGCAACGGTTACCCGCTGCCCGGATTTTGCGCGTGGACCGCGACAGCATGCGGCGCAAGCACGCCATCAAAGAGATGACGGCGCAGGTACATGCCAATGAAGTCGATATTCTGGTCGGCACGCAAATGCTGGCCAAGGGGCACGATTTCCCCAACCTGACGCTGGTCGGCGTGATCGATACCGACAGCGCCCTGTTCAGCCCGGATTTCCGGGCGGCAGAACGCCTGTTCGCACAACTGATGCAGGTGGCGGGGCGTGCGGGGCGCGCTGAAAAACCGGGCGTGGTGCTGATCCAGACCAACTTCCCCGATCATCTGTTGTTTCACGCACTGCAACGCCATGATTTCGCCGATTTCGCCGCCTCGCTCCTGGACGAGCGCCGCATGGCGCATTTCCCGCCCTACTGCCATGAGGCGCTGTTGCGCGCAGAGGCGACCGACTACGAGCCGGTGCGGGCGTTCATGGCAAGAGCGAAAGCCGCCGCCAGGGATTTTTCAAGGGATGTACTGGTGTACGACCCGGTGCGGCCGCAGATGGAACGCCTCAAAGGCATGGAGCGCGAGCACCTGCTGATCCAGGCCGACTCACGCAAGGCGCTGCAGCAATTCCTGCAGGCCTTGGTGCCGCTGCTGCGTGAAATGCCGCAGGGCACGAAAGTCCGCTGGTCGATCGACGTCGACCCGCTGGAATACTAGTTAAACGTGATACTGCCGGCTGAGGCGGCGCACCGCTTCGATCATGACGCCGGCGTTCTCGGGTGGGGTGTGCTGGGTGATGCCATGGCCCAGATTGAACACGTGTCCATGCCCGTGACCGTAGCTGGCGAGAACTGCAGCAGTTTCGCGCTCGATGGCTTCCGGCATCGCCAACAGGATGGCCGGGTCGAAATTGCCCTGCAGCGCCACCTTATCGCCGACACGTTTTCTGGCTTCGCCGATATCGATGGTCCAGTCCAGGCCCAACGCATCGGCGCCGATGTCGGCCATGGCTTCCAGCCACAGCCCGCCACCCTTGGTGAACACGATGCTCGGCACTCGACGGCCTTCACGTTCCTTGGTCAGGCCGGCCACGATTTTTTCCATATATTGCAGTGAAAATTCGCGATAGGCCGCGTGCGACAGCGCCCCGCCCCACGAATCGAAAATCATCACGGCCTGCGCACCGGCTTCGATCTGCGCATTGAGGTAAATCGTGACCGCTTGCGCCGTAATGTCCAGCACGTGATGCAGCAGGTCCGGGCGGGCGTAGGCCATTTTCTTGATGGTCAGGAAATCGGTGCCGCCCTGGCCTTCGATCATGTAGGTCGCCAGTGTCCACGGGCTTCCGGAGAATCCGATCAGCGGCACGGAGCCGTCCAGCGCACGGCGGATCTGGCTGACGGCATCGATCACATACTTCAGGTTGCCGGCCGGATCGGGCACGGTCAGGTCGCGGATTTCCCATTCCTCACGCAGCGGACGCTCGAACTTGGGGCCTTCGCCTTCAGCGAAATACAGGCCGAGACCCATCGCATCCGGCACGGTAAGGATATCCGAGAACAGGATCGCGGCATCCAGCGGGAACCGCGCCAGCGGCTGCAATGTCACCTCGGTGGCCAGATCCGGGTTCTTGCACAGGCTCATGAAACTGCCGGCGCGCTTGCGGGTGGCGTTGTACTCCGGCAGGTAGCGGCCTGCCTGACGCATCATCCAGACCGGGGTGTATTCGGTGGGCTGGCGCAACAGCGCGCGCAGAAAAGTATCGTTCTTCAGATGAGTCATGGAATATCAAACGCCTATAAACGTTGAAGAGCGCGGACAAACACCCGTGTTGCGTGGCATCTGTCTGCGCTCATCGGCGGTAGTTGAAAATTAACGTGGCAGAGTGCTGCTGCCCGTCAGGAACGCGTCGACTTCACGCGCACACTGGCGGCCTTCGCGAATTGCCCACACCACCAGCGATTGTCCGCGGCGAACGTCACCCGCGGCGAACACTTTGGCCTTGCTGGTTGCATAGCAGCCTGCGCCGTCGGTAGTTGCCTTAGCGTTGCCACGCGCGTCCTTTTCAACGCCGAAGGCATCCAGCAGCTTTTGCGCCGGGCTGACAAAGCCCATGGCGAGAAATACGCGCTCGGCCGGCATTTCGAATTCCGAACCCGGAATTTCGCTCATCTTGCCGTCTTTCCATTCCACACGGGCGGCAACCAGCTTCTTTACCTGACCGTTTTCACCTTCGAAACGCTTGGTCACCACCGCCCAGTCGCGCTCACAGCCTTCTTCGTGCGAACTGGAGGTGCGCAATTTGATCGGCCAATTGGGCCAGGTCAATGCACGGTCTTCCTGCTCCGGGGGTTGCGGCATGATCTCGAACTGGGAAACCGAAGCTGCGCCCTGGCGGTTGGAAGTGCCCACGCAATCGGAACCGGTATCGCCGCCGCCGATCACCACCACGTGCTTGCCGGTGGCCTTGATCTGGTCGGGGATCGTATCGCCAGCGACCACCTTGTTCTGCTGGGTGAGGAAATCCATGGCGAAATGAATGCCAGTCAGCTCACGGCCGGGGATCAGCAGATCGCGCGGCTGTTCCGCACCGCCAGCCAGGATCACGGCATCGAATTCTTTCAGCAGTGCGTCGGCGCTGACATTCTCGCCGACATTCTGGTTGACGCGGAATTCCACGCCTTCGGCGCGCATCTGTTCCATGCGACGGTCGATGTGGCTCTTATCGAACTTGAAGTCGGGAATGCCGTAGCGCAACAGGCCGCCAATGCGGTCGTTCTTTTCCAGCAGCACGACACTATGCCCGACACGCGCCAGTTGCTGTGCGGCGGCCATACCGGCAGGGCCGGAACCGACCACGGCGACCTTCTTGCCGGTCTTTTGTGCCGGCACCTTGGGCTGCACCCAGCCGTTTTCCCACGCCTTGTCGATGATGGCGTGCTCGATGGACTTGATGCCCACCGCGTCGTCATTGATGTTGAGCGTGCATGCAGCTTCGCACGGCGCCGGGCAGATGCGGCCGGTGAACTCGGGGAAGTTGTTGGTCGAGTGCAACACCTCGATGGCCCGCTTCCAGTCCTGCTTGTACACCAGGTCATTCCAGTCGGGAATGATGTTGTTGATCGGGCAACCGCTCATGCAGAACGGGATGCCGCAATCCATGCAGCGCGCACCCTGCACCTTGGCGTCATCATCCGACAGGTGCAGCACGAACTCCTTGTAGTTCTTGACCCGATCCTGAACCGGCAGATAGCCCTCTTCCAGGCGCTCAAACTCTAAAAATCCAGTTGGCTTACCCATTAAGCGGCCTCCAGCAGTTTTTGTTCGGCGAGCTCGACCAGAGCACGCTTGTATTCATTCGGCATGACCTTCACGAACTTGCCGCGGTAGTCGTCCCATTGCGCCAGAATCTCCTTGGCACGGGCGCTGCCGGTGTAGGCGGCGTGTTTTTCGATCAGGGTCTTGAGCGTGATTTCATCCGGTTGATCCAGATGGTGCACGGCATCTTCCGCCACGCGGTCGACGTGTTCCACCTTCTCCAGCGACACCATGCCGAGGTTGCAGCGCTTGGTGAACAAGCCGTCCTCATCCAGCACGTAGGCCACGCCGCCGGACATGCCGGCCGCGAAGTTGAGGCCGGTCTGGCCGAGCACCACCACGGTACCGCCAGTCATGTATTCGCAGCCGTGGTTGCCCACGCCTTCGACAACCGCAGAAGCGCCGGAGTTACGCACGCAGAAGCGCTCGCCCGCGACGCCGTTGAAGTAGCTCTCGCCACTGGTAGCGCCATACATCACAGTGTTGCCGGCGATGATATTGTCGTGAGGCACGCCACGGAATGCCTTGGGCGGCTTGATGACGATGCGGCCACCGCAAAGCCCCTTGCCCACGTAGTCGTTGCCTTCACCAGTCAGCTCGAAAGTGATGCCCTTGGTCAGGAATGCAGCGAAACTCTGGCCGGCAGTACCGGTCAGCTTTACGCTGATGGTGTCATCCGGCAAGCCAGCGGCGCCGTACTTGCTGGCGACAGCATTCGACAGCATGGTGCCGGCCGTACGGTTGATATTGGTAATCGGCGTTTCGATCACCACCTTCTCGCCTTTTTCCAGCGCAGGCTTCGCCTGCGCGACCAGCTTGTTGTCCAACGCCTTGGCCAGGCCGTGGTCCTGCTCTTCGCAATGGCTGCGCGCCACATCAGCACCCACCTTGGGCTGGTGGAAAATCTTGCTGAAATCGAGACCGGAAGCCTTCCAGTGATCGATGCCAGCCTTCATGTCCAGCAAATCAGCACGGCCGATCAGGTCGCTAAACTTGCGGATACCCATTTGCGCCATGTACTCGCGCACTTCTTCGGCGACGAAGAAGAAATAGTTCACGACATGCTCAGGCTGGCCGGTAAATTTCTTGCGCAGCACCGGATCCTGGGTGGCGACGCCCACAGGGCAAGTATTGAGGTGGCACTTGCGCATCATGATGCAGCCTTCGACCACCAGCGGGGCAGTCGCGAAGCCGAATTCATCGGCACCCAGCAGCGCGCCGATCAGCACGTCGCGGCCGGTCTTCATCTGGCCATCGACCTGCACCGCCACGCGGCCGCGCAGCTGGTTCAGCACCAAAGTTTGTTGCGTCTCGGCCAGACCGATTTCCCACGGGCTGCCCGCATGCTTGATGGAAGACAGCGGCGATGCGCCGGTGCCACCGTCGAAGCCGGCGATCACGATGTGGTCGGACTTGGCCTTGGCTACGCCCGCCGCCACCGTGCCCACGCCGGTTTCAGACACCAGCTTGGTAGAGATCGAGGCCTTGGGATTGGCGTTCTTCAGGTCGTGAATCAGCTGCGCCAGGTCTTCGATGGAATAGATGTCGTGATGCGGCGGCGGCGAAATCAGGCCCACGCCCGGCACCGAGAAACGCAGCTTGGCGATGTACTCGGACACTTTACCGCCTGGCAGCTGGCCGCCCTCGCCCGGCTTGGCACCCTGTGCCATCTTGATCTGGATCTGGTCAGCGTTGGCCAGGTATTCCGCGGTCACGCCAAAGCGGCCGGAAGCCACCTGCTTGATTTTGGAGCGCATGGAGTCGCCGGCCTTGAGCGGGATATTGCTCTCGACGCGAGATTTACCAATGAGGTCTGCCAACGTGGTGTCTTTTTCCACCGGCTGGAAGCGCACGGCATCCTCGCCGCCCTCGCCGGTATTGGACTTGCCGCCGATGCGGTTCATGGCAATCGCCAGCACGGTATGCGCCTCGGTCGAGATCGACCCCAGCGACATGGCACCCGTAGCAAAGCGTGTCACGATGGACTTGGCCGATTCGACTTCTTCCAGCGGTACCGGGGCACCTGCCGGCTTGATCTCGAACAGGCCGCGCAACGTCAGGTGACGCTTGCTCTGGTCGTTGATCAGGCGGGCGTATTCCTTGTAGGTGTCAAACTTGCCGGTGCGCGTCGCGTTTTGCAGCTTGGCGATGGAATCCGGCGTCCACATGTGCTCTTCGCCACGCACGCGGAAGGCATACTCGCCGCCAGCATCCAGCGCATTTGCCAGCACCGGGTCGTCGCCGAACGCGGCATTGTGCAGGCGCAGGGATTCCTCGGCGACCTGTTGCAAGCCAATGCCTTCGACATTGCTGGAAGTACCGGGGAAGTATTGTTCGACAAAGGCGCTGTTGAGGCCGACCGCGTCGAAAATCTGCGCGCCGCAATAAGACTGGTAGGTGGAAATGCCCATCTTGGACATCACTTTGTACAGGCCCTTGCCGATCGCCTTGACGAATTTCTTCTGGGCGTCCTTGGTATCGGGCAGGTTGAAACCGGCAATGGTTTCGAAAGCCAGCCACGGGCAGACGGCTTCTGCGCCGTAACCTGCCAGCAGGGCGAAATGATGCACTTCACGGGCAGAACCGGTGTCGACCACCAAACCTGTATTCGTACGCAAGCCGGTCTTGACCAGGTGATGGTGCACGGCGGCAGTCGCCAGCAGTGCCGGGATTGCGATACGGTCACGCCCCACATTGCGGTCGGACAGGATCAGGATGTTATAGCCGTCGTGCACTGACTTCTCTGCCGCCTGGCACAACGCTTCGATCGCCTCATTCATGCCCTTGGTACCGGCAGAAGCAGCGTAGGTAATATCCGCTACCAGCGAGCGGTAACGGTTCTGCGTCAGGGTATCGATCTGCTTCAGCTGCGCCAGTTCGTCCAGCGTCAGCACCGGCTGGCCGGCTTCCAGGCGCAGCGGAGGATTGGTCTCGTCGATGCCCAGCAGATTCGGCTTGGGACCGATGAAGGTCACCAGCGACATCACCAGTTCTTCGCGAATCGGGTCGATCGGCGGGTTGGTCACCTGCGCGAACAATTGCTTGAAATAGGTATACAGCGGCTTGGACTTGTCCGACAGCACCGGCAGCGCACTGTCGGTACCCATGGAGCCTGTGGCCTCTTCGCCATTGCTGGCCATCGGCAGCAGAATGAACTTGAGGTCTTCCTGCGAGTAGACGAACGCCTGCTGCACGTCGAGCACGTCGGCCTGGAGTTGCAGCTTGTCTTCCACCTTGGGCAGGTCGCCCAGGAAGTAGCGCGACTGCTTGATCCACTCGTGGTAAGGCTTGGCTTGCGCAAGCTGCTGCTTGACTTCGGCGTCGTCAATGATGCGACCTTGTTCCAGGTCGATCAGGAACATCTTGCCCGGCTGCAGACGCCACTTCTTGACGATCTTTTCTTCCGGGAAAGTCAGCACGCCCATTTCGGACGCCATCATCACGTAGTCGTCGTCGGTAATCAGGTAACGGGCCGGACGCAGGCCGTTACGGTCCAGCGTGGCGCCGATCATGCGGCCATCGGTGAAAGCCACGGCAGCGGGGCCGTCCCACGGCTCCATCAGCGCGGCATGGTATTCGTAGAAGGCGCGGCGGTCTTCGTCCATCAGCGGATTGCTGGCCCAGGCTTCCGGGATCAGCATCATCATGGCGTGCGGCAGCGAGTAGCCACCGGCGACCAGCAGCTCCAGCGCATTGTCGAAACAGGCGGAGTCGGACTGGCCTTCGGAGATCAGCGGCCACAGCTTTTCCAGATCCTCACCCAGCACGGCGGACTTCATCGCCTCATGGCGCGCCGCCATCCAGTTGACGTTGCCGCGCATGGTGTTGATTTCGCCATTGTGGGCGATCATGCGGAACGGATGCGCCAGATCCCATGCCGGGAAAGTATTGGTCGAGAAGCGCTGGTGCACCAGGGCCAGGGCCGAAACCATGGTCTGATCCTGAAGATCCTGATAATAGGTACCGACTTCTTCGGCCAGCAGCATGCCCTTGTAGACAATGGTGCGGCTGGACAGCGAAGGAATATAGAACTGCTCGCCGTCTTCCAGCTTGAGCGCGCGAACTTCATGCTCCACGCGCTTACGGATCACGAACAGCTTGCGCTCGAAAGCGACCTGATCGGCCGCGTTGCTGGCGATGAACACCTGACGCATGACCGGCTCGATAGCGCGGGCGGCATCAGCGATATCGCGGTTGTCGCGCGGCACGTCGCGCCAGCCGAGGCAAGTCTGGCCTTCTTCGAGAATAATGCGCGCAATGGCCGATTCACAGGCTGCGCGGCCGTTGACGGACTGCGGCAGGAACACCATGCCGCAGGCATATGCGCCGACGGCAGGCAATGTGATACCGAGCTTGGTGGCTTCCTTGCGCAGGAAAGCGTCGGGCAACTGGATCAGCATACCGGCGCCGTCACCCAGCTTGGGATCGTAACCGGTCGCGCCACGATGGGTCAGGTTACGGAGAATTTCGAGACCCTTGGCGACGATGTCGTGGCTTTTCTGTCCCTTGATATGTGCTACAAAGCCAACCCCGCACGCGTCTTTCTCGTTTGCCGGATCGTATAAACCTTGTCTTGCTGGCATTACCGCTGCCCCTGTATACCCCTCGCCAAGCCCTTGCGCAGCAAGGCAAACCGAGGGTGTCTGCCATCCGCGTGCCGCGACTTCGCGCAGCAATGCAAAATTAATAGTGAAACCGCGGAATGGTACCCGTAAAGACGCTACAGTTCAACCACAAGGCATTCAATGGATTTAGCGCAGATCATCTTTGCCTTGGGATCAAGGGTGCGCTTTTTCAGGTCCCGGAGCCCCATTTTGGGTCGGCAACCTCCACTCTGGTGCATCCTCCCTGCCGCCATTCAGCAGTTCATTCACCAGCGAAATAAAAAATTCACATTGATTTCATTTGATTTTTTTATTCCACTGCGATGATTGGCACAGGATATGCCTCAAGTTTTCACGAACCCTGTCAACCGGCACTCGCCGATGGGTAAATCGGATTTTTGATTAAAGGAGAGTTTTTATGAAACGGACCTTAATCTTATCAACCATTATTCTTCTCAATATTGCAAACGCCACAGCGGACATGGAGAGCGCGCTGCGGGAAAACATCCTTTCAAACGCACACAAGGCGCAAAGCGGGGTCATCGTAGCTGTGACCGAACGCGGCGAGGTAGCCGCAGAGACAGCCTGGCTGCTTTCCGCCCAGGTCATGCGCAACCACAGTTATGCGCCGCTACTGCTGGCGCTACAACCGGAAGAGCTGAAGGTTGCAATGAAAGAACTGAAACTCACTGAGCAGTCGCTACCAGCGCTCATTTTCTTTGATCGCAAGGGCCGGGAAATCAGCCGGGTCGTAGGCGCCCTGCCTTCGCAATCAATAAAATACGTGCGCGCCGGCACCGACACCGCACTAAATTGATG
Organism: bacterium; assembly: GCA_027310505.1. Classification (GTDB taxonomy): domain Bacteria; phylum Pseudomonadota; class Gammaproteobacteria; order Burkholderiales; family Methylophilaceae; genus CAIJXJ01. The sequence goes on along the minus strand of DAIDAS010000129.1, from coordinate 1,561 downwards.
CTTCAACTCTGCTGGTGACGGGGTTCAAGGCGCGACTTGATCGCGCCTTTTTCATATCCAGCAATTCTCGACTGCCGGGTCACCGGCCAAAACTGCGCCGCGCGGCTTCCAGCGTCCTGCCGATCTCGTCATCCCCGTGCGCCGCCGACACAAACCCCGCCTCGAATGCTGACGGTGCGAGATACACACCCTCATCCAGCATGGCGTGAAAAAAGCGATTGAAGGCCTCTTTATCCGCCCGCATCACTTCAGCGTAGCTGGTAGGGCATTTTTCGCTGAAATAGACGCCGAACATGCCACCGACACTTTGTGCGCTGAAAGCAATGCCTTTTTCTTCGGCGATCACACCCAGGCCTTCGACGAACTGTCTGGTTCTGGCAGCGAGACGGTCGTAAAAGCCAGCCTCCTGCACCAGCTGCAGCGTGGTAAGGCCTGCAGCGACAGCCACCGGATTGCCGGACAGCGTGCCAGCCTGATACACCGGGCCAACCGGGGCAAGGCATTGCATGATGTCTGCGCGACCGCCAAAAGCACCGACCGGCAGGCCGCCGCCGATGACCTTACCCAGCGTGGTGAGGTCAGGCTTGATGTTGTAGAGCGCCTGCGCGCCACCGAGGGCCACGCGGAAGCCGGTCATGACCTCGTCAAAAATCAGCACGGCGCCGTGCCTGGTGCATTGCGCGCGCAGGACTTCGAGAAAACCCGGCGCCGGGGCAATCAGATTCATGTTGCCGGCCACCGCTTCGACAATCACGCAGGCGATTTCATCACCCATGCCGGCGAACAGGCTTTCGATGCCAGCGATATCGTTGTAAGACAGGGTCAGCGTGTGCTCTGCAACTTCCGGCGGCACACCGGCAGAACTCGGCTGGCCGAAAGTCAGCGCGCCGGAACCGGCTTTCACCAGCAGCGCATCGGCGTGCCCATGGTAGCAGCCTTCGAACTTGACGATCTTGCTGCGTCCAGTGAAACCACGCGCCAGCCTGATCGCGCTCATAGTGGCTTCGGTACCGGAACTGACCAGTCGCACCTGCTCCATGCTCGGCACCAGCTTGATGAGCAGCTCGGCCATGTCCAGTTCGCGCGCGGTGGGTGCGCCGAACGACAAGCTTTGTTCGGCCGCCTCTTTGACCGCCTCGATCACTTTCGGATGGGCATGGCCGAGAATCATCGGGCCCCATGAGCCGACGTAGTCGATGTACCGCTTATCGTCCTCATCCCACAGATAGGCACCCTGACCGCGCTTGAAAAACACAGGCGTACCCCCCACCGAACGGAAGGCGCGCACCGGCGAATTGACGCCGCCGGGAATGAGTTTCTGGGATCGTTCGAACAGCTGTTCGTTTCTATTCATAATAAGTTCGGCTCACGATGGTCTTGAATAAATAACTGGGAAAAAGTGTGTGCTGCCTGCCGAACGTCTGGCACGGCAAATACCGCATTGATCACTGCCAACGCATCGGCACCGGCTGCGATGGCCAAGCCCGCATTTTCTGCGGTGATGCCCCCGATGGCAACCATCGGCAGGCCAACCTGCTGTCGCGCCTGCCCGAACAGCTCC
>DAIDAS010000118.1 GCA_027310505.1 bacterium | reverse complement strand
TTACGGGGCTTGGCATGAAAAATCCGCTGGATTCCATCGCGGGGACGATTGTCTCCGGACTTGTTCTGACCGTCGTACTGTATTTTTTTCTCAAGAACTTCATTCTGGCGGGGGTGTGATCGTGGATTTTGTGCCTGCAATCGCTCGCTGGATCCATTTTCTGTCCGGCATTACCTGGGTCGGCTTGCTGTTTTACTTCAACCTGGTACAGGTGCCGGCGCTGAAAGACGCAGCCGCTGATGGCACCGCTGCCGGCATCACTAGGCACGTCGCGCCGCGCGCCCTGCTGTGGTTCCGCTGGGCGGCCGTAGCAACATGGTTGGCCGGCGCTGCGCTGTTGGGGCCGAATTTTACGGCGGCCTTCACGCTATGGCCCGAAATGGCGCCGATCGGTATCGGTGCATGGCTGGGTACCATTATGCTGATCAACGTGTGGGTGCTGATCTGGCCGAATCAGCAGAAGATCCTGGGCATGAAGCCTGCGACCGATGACGAGAAGGTCAAGGCGCGACGAGTGGCGCTGCTGGCATCGCGAACCAACATGATGCTGTCGATTCCCATGCTGTTTTTCATGGCTGGCGGCCTGTCACATCGCGCTGTTTTCGGCCTTTAACCTGGATATATTTTTGGCGAACGGCGGCGTTGGCCGCCGTTCTTGCTTTATGAAATAGGCTCTATCATGACCCAACATTTGATGAATACCTACGGCAGGCAGCCGGTCACTTTTGTGAAGGGCGAAGGCGTCTGGCTGTGGGATGACCAGGGTAAAAAATACCTGGATGCGCTTGCCGGCGTCGCCGTCAATGGACTCGGGCACGCCCACCCGAAGCTTACCAAGGCAATCAGCGTGCAGGCGGCACGCCTGATCCATGTGTCCAACATCTACAACATCGCCGAGCAGGCGCGGTTGGCTGATCGCCTGTGCGAAATTTCCGGCATGGATCGCGTGTTCTTCTGCAACTCCGGCTGCGAGGCCAACGAGGCCGCGATCAAGCTGGCGCAGTTGTATGGGCACGGCAAGGGCGTCGAGAATCCGGCGATTATCGTCATGGACAAATCCTTCCATGGCCGCACGATGGCGACGCTTTCCGCCACCGGCAACAGAAAAGTCCAGGCTGGTTTCGAGCCGCTGGTGCCCGGGTTTGTTCGCGTGCCGTTTGACGATCTGGAAGCTGTGCGTCACGTTGCCGAACATACGCCCAACGTGGTTGCCGTGCTGGTGGAGCCGGTGCAGGGCGAAGGTGGCATCAATATTCCGCACGATGGCGCCGGCTATCTGCAGGGGTTGCGCGAGATTTGCGACAAAAACGGCTGGCTGCTGATGCTGGATGAAGTGCAGAGCGGCATTGCCCGCACCGGTACCTGGTTCGCCTTTCAGCATACCGGCATCAAGCCGGATGTGATGACGCTGGCCAAGGGTCTGGGTTCCGGCGTGCCGATCGGCGCTTACGTCGCGCGCGGCGCGGCGGCAGAAGTGTTCGGGCCGGGCAACCACGGCTCCACTTTCGGCGGTAATCCGTTGGCGTGTTCGGCAGCACTGGCGACGCTGGATGCCATAGAGAGCGAAGGGCTGTGTGCGCATGCCGAGCAACTTGGCAACTGGATCAGGCAGGCGTTTCTCGATCAATTCAAGGGCGTGGCCGGTGTGGTGACGGTACGCAACGCGGGTCTGATGATCGGCATCGAACTCGATCGGCCCTGCGGCGAACTGGTCAAGCAGGCGCTGGCGGCTGGCCTGCTGATCAACGTAACGGCCGATACGGTGATCCGGCTGTTACCCCCGCTGGTGATGAAACAGGATGAGGCGCAGCAGTTGGTTGATACCCTGGTGCCTCTGGTCAAAAACTTTTTGAGCCAATAAGAGCATCATCATGGCAATCAGACATTTTCTGCAATTCAAGGATTTGAGCCGCGACGAACTGGACTACCTGTTCGAGCGTACCCGCTGGATCAAGCGGCAGTTCAAGTCGTACCAGCAGTACTGGCCGCTCAGCGATCGCACCCTGGTGATGATTTTCGAGAAGGCCAGTACCCGCACACGCCTGTCGTTCGAGGCCGGGATGCAGCAACTGGGCGGCTCGGCGATCTACCTCAACACGCGCGACTCGCAACTGGGGCGCGGCGAGCCGGTGGAAGATGCGGCGCAAGTGATTTCACGCATGTCCGACCTGGTGATGATCCGCACCTTCGAGCAGGAGATCATCGAGCGCTTTGCCGCGAATTCGCGAGTGCCGGTGATCAACGGGCTGACCAACGAATACCACCCGTGCCAGATATTGGCCGATATCTTTACCTTTATCGAGCATCGTGGGCCGATCCAGGGCAAGACAGTGGCATGGATCGGTGACTCCAACAACGTCTGCAACACATTGCTGCAGGCTGCGGAAGTGCTGGATTTCAACGTGCACGTTTCCACGCCGCCCGGGTATGAGGTGGAGCCGGAACGTGCAGGTTTGTACGGGCATGCACACTACGAAGAATTCGCCGATCCGATGGAAGCCGCTCGCGGCGCCGATCTGGTGACCACCGATGTGTGGACCTCGATGGGCTTCGAGGCGGAAAACGAAGAGCGTATGCGCGATTTCGCCGACTGGCAGGTCGATGCCGACATGATGAAGATCGCAGGCAAGGATGCCGTGTTCATGCACTGCCTGCCCGCGCATCGCGGCGAAGAAGTGGCGGCCGAAGTCATCGACGGGCCGCAGAGCGTGGTCTGGGATGAAGCTGAAAACAGGCTGCATACCCAGAAGGCGTTGATGGAATATCTATTGTTGGGAAAAGTTGAATAATGAGTCAAATCAAGAAAGTTGTGCTCGCTTACTCCGGTGGGCTGGATACCTCGGGCATCCTTAAGTGGCTGCAGGACGAATACAAGTGCGAAGTGGTGACTTTCACCGCCGACGTCGGCCAGGGCGAAGAACTGGAGCCGGCGCGCGAGAAAGCCAAGAAGTTCGGCATCAAGGAAATCTACATCGATGACCTGCGCGAAGAGTTCGTGCGCGATTTCGTGTTCCCGATGTTCCGTGCCAACACCGTGTACGAAGGCGAATACCTGCTCGGTACTTCCATCGCGCGTCCGCTGATCGCCAAGCGCCTGATCGAAATCGCCCGTGAAACCGGTGCCCATGCCATTTCCCATGGCGCTACCGGCAAGGGTAACGACCAGGTGCGTTTCGAGCTGGGGGCTTATGCGCTCAACCCGAACATCAAGGTCATCGCCCCGTGGCGCGAGTGGGATCTGCTCTCCCGCGAGAAGTTGCTGGCCTACGCCGAAACACACGGCATCCCGGTCGAGATGAAACACAAGCAGGGCGGCAGCCCGTATTCCATGGATGCCAACCTGCTGCACATCTCCTATGAAGGCCGCCATCTGGAAAACCCTGCGGCAGAAGCCGAAGAGGATATGTGGCGCTGGACGGTCAGCCCGGAAAAGGCGCCGGATGCCGCAGAATACCTGGATATCGAATACGCCAACGGCGACCCGGTTGCGTTGAACGGCAAGAAGATGGCCGCGCACGAGCTGCTGGCCGAATTGAACCGCCTCGGCGGCAAGCACGGCATCGGCCGCCTCGACCTGGTGGAAAACCGCTACGTCGGCATGAAGTCGCGCGGCTGCTACGAAACCCCGGGCGGCACGATCATGCTGAAAGCGCATCGCGCCATCGAATCGCTCACTCTGGATCGCGAAGTCGCGCACCTGAAGGACGACCTCATGCCGCGCTACGCCAGCCTGATTTACAACGGCTACTGGTGGAGCCCGGAGCGCGTTGCGCTGCAAACCCTGATCGACCACACGCAGAAGAGCGTCAACGGCTTCGTGCGCGTCAAGCTGTACAAGGGCAATGTCATCGTCGTCGGCCGCGACAGCAAGACCGACTCGCTGTTCGACTCGACCATCGCCACTTTTGAAGACGATGCCGGCGCCTACGACCAGAAGGATGCCGGTGGCTTTATCAAACTCAACGCACTGCGCATGCGCATTGCAGCAAATCTACGCAACAGGAAAGGTTAATCATCATGGCCCAGTTCGATAACGTCAGCGTCAAGAAGAAAGCCAATGTCTATTTCGACGGCAAGTGTGTCAGCCATACCCTTTTGATGCCCAATGGCACCCGCTGCTCCGTGGGCGTGATTTTCCCCAGCACGCTGACCTTCAATAC
>DAIDAS010000113.1 GCA_027310505.1 bacterium | reverse complement strand
GCCCAGTCCAGCTTTTGTGCGGGATGACTATCCAGGCGCGCAATGGTTGACTGCGCCTCGTCCGGCGGCAACAACATCACTGCGGCTTGCCAGGCATCGCAAGTCAGGAGTTCGCCACCCACGTGGATGATGTTCACCGGACACTCGCCCAATTCTGCAGCGAGCTGCGCCAGTGCCCTCACCTGATGTCCGCCATCACTGCGCAAATCACGTGCTGCCAGACCCGCGAATAGCAGGTTTTTTTCAGCCAGCATGGCCGCGGTGATGTGGGGAAACAGGAGATCACCCAAGTTATGGCGGTCAAAGGCGCCAAACAGGATAGTGGGAATGCCGGCGGCAGTATCATGTCTCACGCCATGAATCATAAACCATCCATGCGAGGCGTTTGCAGGGGATGTCGCCTGCTGAAGGAAAACGGCCAGACAGCAAAGCCTTGAATAGCGACCTTAACAGGGTACATCAAAAAAATCCCCTTCCAGAACTTTTTCAAACTAGCACTCTCAAATGGCGAGTGCTAGAATTGTTCCATATTGAAGGAGGCGCTATCTGACCATGAGCTATTCCCTGTCACTTCCCATTCCGTCCGCCATCGACAGCGTCGATCATTACATGCGGGCAGTCAAGGCGTTTCCGCTGTTGAGCGCCGAGGAGGAGTACGATCTCGCAACCCGCCTGCAGCGGGATAACGATCTGGAAGCTGCAAAGGGGCTAATCCTCTCGCACCTGCGCCTGGTCGTCAGCATTGCACGCGGTTATGCCGGTTACGGCCTGCCGCAGGCCGACCTGATTCAGGAAGGCAATATCGGTCTGATGAAGGCTGTGCGCCGCTTCAACCCGGAACGGGGCGTGCGCCTGGTATCCTTTGCCGTCCACTGGATCAAAGCCGAGATCAACGAATTCGTATTGCGCAACTGGCGCTTGGTCAAAGTTGCCACTACCAAGTCACAACGCAAGCTGTTCTTTAACCTGCGCAGCATGAAACAGCATAGTGGCAGCCTGCATCCGGACGAGATCGCAGAGATCGCCCGCGAGCTCAAAGTGAAGCCGGAAGACGTGATCGAGATGGAATCACGCATGGGCGGACACGACATCGCGCTGGAATCCCATGGCGAAGATGATGGCGAAGAAAGCTGGAGCCCCATCGCCTATCTCGAAGATCATCGCCCCGAGCCTTCGCAGTTCCTTGCCGATCAACAGATCGAGGAACGCCAAACCACTGGCCTGGAAAAGGCGCTTGCCAGTCTGGATGACCGCAGCCGCCACATTGTCGAGACTCGCTGGCTGCAGGAAGACGGCGGTGCAACGCTGCACGAGCTGGCAGCAAAATATGGTGTATCCGCAGAACGGATTCGCCAGATCGAACAGAAGGCCTTACAGAAGATGAAGGGTATCGTCGCCAGCCAACTGTAATTTAGTTCCGCACTTCCACAAACAAAAACGGCTGCATCCGCAGCCGTTTTTTATTGATCGCTCAATCTGTTATCCCGCCAGGATTACGGAGAAAAAGCTGAACCAGGACCACACGATCAATGTAACGATGATCGTCATCGGCAGATTATCCCAACTGAAAATATGCATTTCAAGCTCTCCCAATAAAAAGATTTACTTGTCCATTTTAGTGCTATCGGCCTGCACATTCAAGTTCTTAAATGGAATTAACGGATCGTCGTCGTCCATCAGGATGCGCTGCGCCGGGCCTTCGAGGTCATCGAACTGGCCGCTGCGGATTGCCCAGAGCACCCCAACTGCTGCAAACCCCACGAACACCAACGTCAGGCCAAACAGAAAAAGCAGTACCGGGGTCATGCCGCTCGCGCTTTGCTATCGGGTTGATCGCCGACGGCAAGCGCACTACCGATATGCTGACGGATCACCTGGAGGTCGGCAAGCTGGCTGTGAATACCTTGCTCGACATTCTCCAGTTCGCTGATGCGGTCTTCCAGCGTATCGGTGGCCTTGTAGATGCGCTTGATACTCTCCAAGCGACGGCGCAACTGCAACTGGTGTTCGCGCACCTGCGATTCCATCGGCGCGATGACGGCCTTCAGCCAGTTTTCCACATCACGGTTGGCCACTTCGAATACGTTGATCACGCGACTGGCCAATGTCTCGAAGAATTTCGAGGTGAGGGTCATTTTCTCGTTGGTCAGCATGTTGAGCGCGGTATTGAAATGTTCCTTGTAGGCGCGCTCCAGTTTGGTCAGTTCCTTCTGGTAGCGTAGCGTCGAAAAGCTCGGCGGCGTCACCTGACGCAGGCCGTGCTCCTGCGAGAACTTTTCGTACATCGCATCCATCATGGTCTTGATCTCGGTAATCAGGGCGTCGGATTTATCCATCTGACCCTTGAGATCCTTGAAGAAGCCTTCCATCGCCTTCTGGATGCCCTTGGTGAAGCGGCTATCGATCATGGCCTGACGCGTCTTGGTCACTTCATCCCTGAGCGACTCCATGCCAAGATGGGTGAACAG
>DAIDAS010000083.1 GCA_027310505.1 bacterium | reverse complement strand
GTGGCCCAGAGCTACCTCGACAGCCGCGCCCGTCTCGGCTTCCCCATGGCACCGAAAGAATGGGCAGATGAAGTGTTGGCACAGATCGAAAAGAAAGCAGCATGAGCATGAGCACCAAGAATTTATTAGTCGAGTTGTTCGTCGAAGAACTGCCCCCCAAGGCACTGAAAAAACTGGGCGAGGCATTCTCCACCACCCTGTTTGAATCGCTTAAGGCGCAGGGCCTGACTTCGGCCGATTCTGCCGTCACGCCTTTTGCTTCGCCGCGCCGGCTGGCGGCACACATCACGCAGGTGGCCGTGCAGGCCGCCGACAAACCGGTGTCGCAAAAACTGATGCCCGTCAGCGTAGGGCTGGATGCCGACGGCCAGGCATCGCCTGCGCTGGTCAAGAAACTGGCGACACTGGGTGCTGACGCATCGGTCGTATCCAGCCTCAAACGCGAAAACGATGGCAAGGCTGACGTGCTGTTCCTGGACATCGTCATGCCCGGCGCAAAGCTGGCCGATGGCCTGCAGAAAGCACTGGACGAAGCGCTGGCCAAGCTGCCAATTCCGAAAGTCATGACTTACCAGCTGGACGATGGCTGGAGCAGCGTCAACTTCGTGCGTCCGGCCCATGGCCTGGTCGCGCTGCATGGCGCAGACGTAGTCTCCATACACACGCTGGGGCTGGCTTCCAGCAACGTGACACAAGGCCACCGCTTTGAAGCCACCAAGCATCCGGTGGTGCTCAAGGATGCCGACAGCTACGCGACGCAGCTTGAAACTGAAGGCGCAGTCATCGCCAGCTTCGAAGCCCGCCGCGCAGAGATCGTGCGCCAACTTGCCGAGGCCGCCGCCCGGCAGGGCCTGAAGCCGATCGACGACGATGCCTTGCTGGACGAAGTCACCGCCCTGGTCGAGCGCCCGAACGTGCTGCTGGGGCAGTTCGAAGAAGCTTTTCTCGAAGTACCGCAGGAATGTCTGATCCTGACCATGAAGGCGAACCAGAAATACTTCCCGCTGCTGGATGGCGCCGGCAAGCTCACCAACAAATTCCTGATCGTTTCCAACATCCGCCCGGCCGATGCTTCGGCCGTGGTCGGCGGCAATGAGCGCGTGGTACGCCCGCGCCTGGCGGACGCCAAATTCTTCTTCGACCAGGATCGCAAGAAATCGCTGGAGTCGCGGATCGGCGGTCTGGATAAAGTCGTTTACCACAACAAGCTGGGCACGCAGGGTGAGCGCATGGAACGCGTACGCGCCATTGCCCGCGCCATCGGCCAGCAACTGGGGGGCGATGCGCTCGCCGCTTCGTCCGACAAGGCTGCGCAACTGGCCAAAACCGACCTGCTCACCGACATGGTGGGCGAGTTCCCGGAACTGCAGGGCATCATGGGCGGCTACTACGCCAAGAACGACGGCCTGTCGGTTGAAATCGCAGAGGCCATCGAAGACCACTACAAGCCGCGCTTTGCCGGCGACACCCTGCCGCGCAATCAAACCGGCATCGTCGCGGCGCTGGCCGACAAGCTTGAAACGCTGGTCGGCATGTTTGGCATCGGTCAGATTCCCACAGGCGACAAGGACCCGTTTGCGCTGCGACGCCATGCCATTGGGGTCGTTCGCATTCTGGCATCTTTGGAATGTGGCAAACCAATGCAGGACTTTGTTCTGTTGGCCGCGAACGCTTTCTCGTCCGTCCCCGACTTTGATCGTAACAAAGGTGTTTACGACCTACTGCATTTTGTCTACGAACGCTACGCTGGGCTGCTGAGAGAAGAAGGATATTCAGCACAAGAAATTGATGCCGTCTTGTCTCTTCGCCCGACTCAAGTCGTCAAACGGCTTGAAGCAGTTCGTGCTTTCGCCGCGCTGCCAGAAGCCGAAAGCCTGGCGGCCGCCAACAAACGCGTCGGCAACATCCTGAAAAAGGCCGAAGGCACCGTCGAAGCCAAAGTCAATACCGCGCTGCTGCAAGAAGCCGCCGAAGCCGCACTGCATCAGGCGCTCAGCCAGGTTGCACCGCAAGCCGACGCCGCTTTCGAGAAAGGCGATTACACCGGCTCGCTCAAGGCGCTGGCCGCCCTCAAGGCACCGGTGGATGCCTTCTTCGACGATGTGATGGTCAACGCCGAAGACCCGGCACTGCGCGCCAACCGTCTCGGCCTGCTGGCCACGCTGCATCAGGCCATGAACCGCGTGGCTGACCTTTCAAAGCTGGCAGCGTAGACTGGCGCAATGAAGCTGGTAATTTTAGACAGGGACGGGGTCATCAACTATGACTCCGCCCAATTCATCAAGAGCCCGGAAGAATGGATTCCCATTCCCGGCAGCCTTGAGGCGATCGCGATGCTGAACCAGGCGGGCTTCCGCGTGGCGCTCGCCACCAACCAGTCGGGCATCGAACGCGGACTGTTCGACATGGCGACGCTCAACGCCATCCACGACAAGATGCACAGGTCGCTGGCGCAGTTTGGCGGCCGCATCGACGCGCTGTTCTACTGCCCACACACCGCCGACTCTCATTGCGATTGCCGCAAGCCCAAGCCCGGCATGCTGGAAGAAATCGCCCGGCGCTTCGGCACCGATCTAGAAGGCGTTCCCAGCGTCGGCGACTCGCTGCGTGACCTGCAGGCCGGGCTACCCTTGGGCGCACAGCCCATCCTGGTGCGCACCGGCAAGGGCGAGAGAACCCTGGCGGAGGGCGGGCTGCCCGAGGGCACCTGGATCTGCGCCGACCTGATGGAGGCCACGCACCGAATTATCGACGAGATGGCATGATCCGTTTACGTTCCATCATCTTCAATATCGGCATGTGGATCATGGTGATCCCGTTCGCCTTGCTTACCCTGCTGCTGATTCCGATGTCCGCCCCGCGGCGCTCGCACATCATCGCCGGCTGGGCACGCTTCGTCGTGCGCTGGCTGGCACTGACCTGCAACCTGCGCTACCGGGTGATCGGGCACGAAAATATCCCAGACCACCCTTGCATCATCCTGGCCAAGCATCAATCGGCCTGGGAAACCATCGCCTTCCAGGATATCTTTCCGCCGCAGATCTGGGTACTGAAGCGCTCGCTGCTGTTGCTGCCATTCTTCGGCTGGGCGCTGTGGGCGCTCAAGTCCATCGCCATCGACCGCTCGGCCGGGCGCGAGGCCCTGAAACAACTGGTCAGCCAAGGCAAGGACAGGCTGGCGCTTGGCCTATCGGTCGTGGTCTTCCCTGAAGGCACTCGCATCGCACCGGGCCAAAAAGGCAAATACCACATCGGCGGGGCTTGGCTCGCCACCCACACCGGCGCGACCGTCGTACCGGTCGCCCACAACGCCGGCGAATACTGGCGCAAAAACAGCCTGCTCAAACGCCCCGGCACCATCACCGTCAGCATCGGCAAGCCGATCGATGTCAGCGGCATGAAGGCGGACGACCTCAACAAAATGGTCGAGAGCTGGATCGAGTCAGAAATGGCACGGCTGGATAGCCTGTGAGCCAGAGGCAGCTCAATCTCGCCGGCGGTCACAGCATCCCCTACACCCTCAAGGTCAGCGCAAACCGCCGCACCATCGGCCTGCGTGTCGATGCCAGCGGGCTCACCGTCCACATTCCCCAGCGCATCCCGCAGCACACCGTAGAAAGCCTGCTGCAGGACAAATCCGACTGGATCACCCGCAAGCTTGCCGAATGGCAGGATCGCCCCCAAGTCTTTGAGTGGCGGGACGGCGCCACCCTGCAACACCTTGGGCAAGACATCCTGCTCAGCCTGCGCCAGGATGCCAAAAGCCGGGCCGTTGAGTTCGACGGCACACGCCTCTATGTCGCCCTCCCCCGCCCGGACGATACGGCCACCGTGCAACGCAAGGTCGCCCAGTGGTACATTAAACAGGCACGCGCCGATTTCACCCGCCGCATCGAACTGCTCGCCGCCAAACTCGGTGTGCCTACGCCCCCGGTCTACCTCTCCAGTGCGAGAACGCGCTGGGGCAGCTGCAACTCAAAAGGCGAAATCCGCCTCCACTGGCGCCTGATACAGGCCCCGCCGCATATCATTCACTATGTTGTTGCGCACGAACTGGCGCACTTGAAAGAAATGAACCACAGCCCGAAATTCTGGGCATGGGTGGAAAAACTTTGCCCGGATTTCAAGCTAGCAAGGCAGGAGCTGAAAGCCTTGTCCGCGCAACTGCATCTCGTATGAATACCCAGCACGAATAAAAAGCCGGCACATGCCGCTGGCTTAGCAGCCCCTACCGCAGCCGTAACGCATTCAGCACCACCACCAGCGAGCTCACCGACATCCCCAATGCCGCCAGCCACGGCGAAATGAACCCCGTCGCCGCGAACGGCACCACCAGCAGGTTGTACCCCAGCGCCCAGGCAAAATTCTGGCGGATCACATTGAGTCCAAACCGGCTGGTCGCCACGGCATGATCAATTTCCAGCAGGCTCTCCGTCAACAGCACCACATCGCCCGTTGTGCGGGCCATCTGCGTACCGCTGCCCATGGCGATGGAAACCTGCGCCCCGGCCAGCACCGGCGCATCGTTGATACCATCGCCGACCATCGCCACCACCGCACCATGCCCCTGCAATTCGCGCAAAGCCGCCAGTTTCTGGTCTGGAGCAAGGCCGGCCTGCCAGTCATCCACGCCGATTTCGCGGGCATGATAGGCAACAGCTTCTGGGGCATCCCCACTCATGATCGAGACATGGATGCCGCGCGCCTTCAGTTGCGCCACCATCTCTCGTGCCTGCGGACGGGGCGTGTCAGCCAGCACAAAGGCTGCCAGGGCCCGGTCTGCATCGCACAGCCAGACCACAGTTGCCCCCTGCGGCAGATTCGCATCAAGCGGCTGGTGAGTGAGCCCGGGGGACAATGCCGCGTTGCCTATGGTGTAGCGACAGCCCTCGATAACCCCCGAAACGCCCTTACCCGGAGCGTTTTCACTCGCTGTTACCGCCAGCAGCGTCTGACGATGCGTCGCCTGCAAAAAACTTTGCGCCAACGGATGCTCGGAAGCCTGTTCCAGGCTAGCGGCCAGCAGCAGGCATTGCGCGTCAGGCACATCGGCATAAGGAATGGTCTGCAGCAGTACCGGCTTGCCCTGTGTGAGCGTGCCGGTCTTGTCAAATACGAAGTGTGTCACGCGCGCCAGCGTTTCCAGGGCGTGGCCGCGCGTCAGCAACACGCCGCGCTTGACGAGATGGGATCCGGCCGCGGCAAAGGCGGCGGGAGCCGCCAGCGAGAGCGCGCAAGGGCAACTGACGACCAGTACGGCCAAGGTGATTTCAAAGGCACGATGCGCATCGATGCGCCACCAGGCCCAAGCCACGACCGCCACCAGCACCAGCAGCGCGTAGGTGAAGTAGGCGGCGACGCGATCCGCCGCCTGCGCCAGACGCGGCTTTTGTGCCTGGGCACGATCCAGCAGACGGGCAATGCCAGCCAGTACGGTATCCTCGCCGACGCTGGTCACGCGGATCAGCAACGGGCTCTCATAATTGACGCTGCCGGCAAACACACGGTCGCCCGCATGCTTGGGCAATGGCCGGCTCTCACCGGTCAGTAGGGATTCATCCGCACTGCTTTCGCCTTGCTCCACCACGCCATCCGCAGCGATCGTTTCACCAGGTTTGGCCAGAACGAGATCGCCTGTCGATAGTTCATGCACCGGCACCAGTAATTGCTGATTCTCTGCATCGACGCGCGTGGCCATGGCCGGCACCAGCCGCAGCAGATTCTCGGCCGCCTCGACCGACTTCTCACGGGCGTTCCGCTCCAGGAAACGTGTCGACAACAGGAAGAAAATCAACATGGTGATGGTGTCGTAATACACCACGCCTTCGCCTTGTGCCGTTGCCCATATGCTGCCGGAAAAACCCGCCAGGATGCCGAGCGAAATCGGAAAATCCATGTTGAGCTGGCCGCGCAGCAAGGCACGCCACGCTGACTGATAGAAGGGCATGGCCGCATACAGGACGGCCGGGGTGGTCATCAGCAGGCTGAACCATCTCATCAGTTGCACCGTGGAGTAATCCATCCCCGTCGCGGCTCCCGCATACAACGCCACGCCCAGCATCATCACCTGACCGGTGGAAATGCCGGCCACGGCCATGCGGCGAATATCCAGCTTGCGCCGTGCCTGGCGCAACTCATCCTGCTGTTGCGCATTGAATGGGTGGGCCTGGTATCCGAGCTTGCGAATCTCGGCGAGGATAGTCGAGAGCTTGATGTGGCTCTCATCCCAGGTAATCCGGGCGCGGTGCGAAGCATAATTGACCGCCACCGCATGCACCCCGGGCAATTGCATCAGGTGCCGCTCGTTAAGCCAGATGCAGGCAGCGCAGGTAATGCCTTCAAGAATCAGGGAAGCCTGCTTGAGATGCCCATCCGATTGGGAGACGAAACTTTTCTGCACGTCCGGATGATCGTATAAATCCAGCTTGCGCAGCTCTTCCGGGATTAGTTCATCGGCTGTCTTGGGCAGTTCGGTGCGGTAGCGGTAATAATCTTCCAGCCCGTTTGCAACGATGGATGCGGCGACTGCCTGACAGCCGTGGCAACACATATTGTGCGGCTCGCCGAGAATTTGTACGCGAAACGTACTATCAGCGGGAACAGGCAGGCCGCAATGGAAGCAACTTTCCGTCACGTTTACTTTTTATTGGGCTCGTCGACGAACAGTGAACGCTTCAACGTAAAGCTGTCCTGCCCGCGGGTGACGGTCACTTCGATCAGCCAGCGTCCAGGATCAGGAATCAGGACTTCGCCAGCAAAAGCCCCGTCGCTCACCGGCGTCAGTTGCAAATGACGATCATCGCCGCTGTTCGCCATGCGCCACAAGGCCACTTCCACGCGCTCCGCCACCACGCGCTTGCCGTCGGCATCCTGCACGTTCACCGTGATATTGCCCGGCGTATCGCTACGCAGGTTTTCCAAACCGCCGATGTCGATCTTCCATCCCAGACTGCGCTGCTCTGCAATCTTTTGCATATGCGGCTCGTATAGTTTGTTTTGATCGTGTGGAATCACACCTGGAAAAGCAGTATGCAGACGCTGCTTGTCCGGGTTGGGTAAAAACCAGCCGGACAGCTTATCCGGCAGCCCGTGGCTTGAAATCGACAGCAGTATCGCCATGAACACCACCAGCCCCCCGAAAAAGGTGGCAATGATTTTTGGTGCCCAGTGCATTTTCCCTTTTTCTTGCCTGATCGCACCAAACACGCCCAACACCGCGGCAGTCGCCATGAACACGGCCAGATGGATGGCCATCATGTCACCACCTTGCCACACGACACTGCTGTAGCCCAGATACACCAGAAACGGCAACGCCCCACCCAATACGCCGCTCCAGTAATTGGAAAGGCCGAGTTTTCGCGCAACCGCAAACAACGCCACCACTGCCAGCAGGCCGCCAAACAGTGTCTCAGTAAAAGTCAGCTCGATCATTTCAGTGAACCTCTTGTTCGCCGTGGAAATTGACTTCGCGCTCGACCATTTCCTGCGGGTTGGATTGCGGCGTTACGACAAACGTCACTTCGTGGGTATGCTCGGCCATTTCATGTTCGAGATCGATCTTGGCAGTAATGCTCAAATCCTTGCCGGCCCGCACCCGGATTTCAGGGAGATTCCCCAGATCGAGCGCCTTCTCGGGCACGCCCTTGGCCTTGATCGTGAACACTTCGTCATGCTCGGTCTTGTTCACGATGTGCACCAGATAGCGGTTGCGCACGGAGCCATCCGAAAGC